>NZ_DASTAT010000142.1 GCF_035712445.1 Oligoflexus sp.
GTTGATGATGATGGAGTGCGAGAAATCTATCGCATTACATCCGAATACAAAGAGAAGATTCATGAGGTTCTGGATAAACGAAAAGGCAACAATGTTATCGTCGGTTCGCTTATCGCCGGGCCAGTGGAGTGATACGATGAAAAAAACATTACTGACTATAGTGCTTGCCTCATCTGAAGCTTTTGGAGGGAGCGGAATGAGTGGCGGCACCCCTCCAGCCATCAAGGATTTGGAACAGATTCTTAATCTCAGTCCCGAGCTTGATGGTGGTCTTTATGATTTGAAGGGCGATCTCGGCCTTCTCACTAAAACAAAGCTTCAGCCGCATATCCTGGTGAGCGCGGGTTCAATCGGCAGCGGAACTTCCTCTTCGGAATTTGATGCTGGTACCGGCGGCGTAAATCCTCCAGTACTTAGATTCTCCCCCGAAGACATTCGCATCCTCCGTGACTGGAAAAAACCCGTCGGGACAGTTGGGCCAAGTGGCGGCAACCTTTCTTACGAAGTCAGCGAAGGCGATACGCTTGATTCAGTGATTCTCAAAGACCGCAGAATGCTGATCCGGGAAGCCACACGATAAATCAGATTAGAGGGCAGGCAGGCTTTCAAACCTGCTCTTTTTTGTCCAAACTGCAAGCAGGTCCAACCTTACACTGCAGCATTCCGAAACTCACTTAGGGCTGCGGACAGTCCATTACAGCGGCCACTGATTACAAGGCAAACACATTGCTGATCAGTTTGGCTTTCAAACTATACTGATTTTCCATTCGCGCAATGATCTTCTCGCAAAACAAAGGCTCAATTTCGACGCCGAACGCCTCACGGCCTGCTTCCTGAGCGGCTGCGAAGATCACTCCTGAGCCGGCGAACGGGTCATAATTCACATCCCGCCTAATCGGACCTTCTATACGCTAAGGTTTTCTACCCGAAAGCGGATATATTCTGATTTAATTATTACCGAACTAAATCATCTACCTAAGTTTAAAACCTTCCTTTGGCCAATAAGCTACAAGTTTAATGAGGTTAATATTTATTAAATCAAGATTTGGCGCTAAGCATTCGATAAGACCTGAAACCTCCATAAGCACATGGTTTCTCTAGAGGAGTCGTATTCTGTGTAACTGGAGGCGTAATGCGTCAGCTTTTTGTTCCAAGGGTACAACGTCTTAATTTACTACGCGCCGTAATATTTAGCTTCGGCATTCTTTGTTTAAATCCGAATACAGTTCATGCACGAGACTGCGGCCCCCCTGGTCAAATCTATGTTGATTGGGATGATGATGGTGCAGTCGAAAAAGAGCCTACATACACTTATAGTCCTAATCCACTTAATAATTGCGCTGATGTAAACGCACCTCGCCACTGGGCTATTGCTGTGGAAGAAAGAGAAGCGTCAACACTGACGGATTGGGAATTCTTTGATTGCGCCCCTGGAGATCCGACGAAATATGTCAGTACCTATACATATGGAAACGATGCGGACGGTGACGGTTATCCATATCCACTCACAGGACCTACCCAATTCTGTACGGGACCAAGCCAAACAACGCCGGGTGTTTATGGATGGGAAGGCAGAGGATTCATTAACTCAGAGGACCCCTTCCCACTTGAAGACGACTTACCATTTGCACCTACAGTCTACAAGGATACAGATGGTGATGGCGCCGTAGATAGCTTTACTTCTATTATATGGAGCCTGGATCCGGACATTCTTTCCGGAAAAGCGAAATACGTTGCACCATATGATTATGTGTGGGGAGAAGGATCCGTATTACTTTCGGCAACTCAACGCACAGTTGAGATTGATTGCGATCCGCTTGACCCACAGTGGACTAGACCTGATCCAATTACAGGTGAGTGCATGCGGGATGAAGATAAGGACGGCGTGCCAGACGGCGTTGATAAATGCAGTGATCCCAATGACCCTCAAGACAAGGACTATGTTTACGACAGTAAGTATGAAATTGCAGAGAGAAGGGGATGCCCTGCTTGCCCTGAACTTTACACCTCAGGTGGAGTTCATTCGATTATCTACGCAAAGGAAGCTTTCATGGCCACTTCTCTGGCACAGTATCATGCTGACCAGAGCCAACCCTTTGATGTCATATTCGCTCCAAGCTGCCCGAGTAATACTGCGTTCAAAATAAAAGTTAAGGACGTTTCCAAGGCAGCAAAAGTTGATCATTTCAACTGGTGGCAAAGTATGCGATTCACAGACGCAGATGTTTATGAGTTTCCAGATAGTTATGAGAGCGCGCTTGTGACCGCGATTGTGAAAAAAGAGCCTCTGGACATTTCGCAAGGAACTTTGGAGAGTTTTAGAGCTGCCACGACTGATGGCTGGGCTCAGGACATGGGCGAAAACATGGTAAATCGGTTTAACGTCGCCATAAAGCGGAAGCCGGATGCTAATGGACGATATCAATTCAGCCCATTCTCCAAGCAGATCGGGTGCTCAGACGGCCCGCTGGATAGGTTTCCATACTACTATAATGAAGGGGGCGCTTGCTCGTGGGAAAACCGGTTTATAGATGAAAACAAGAACTTCGTCGAACGCTCCAAAGGGTTCGGTTTTCACTTCTCGGATACTCCAACTCTGACGGAAGGTTTTGTCAGTGAAACCAATCGCATGCATTTTTTTGTGAGACTCGCAGGGGTTGCGGCCAACGGGCGTTTCGTCAATTTCCATGTTGGAACTGATTGGTCCTCCTGGCACACAAATTCTGTAGCTCCGGGACGTTTCAATATCACAGCGGGAAATGCGAATAATCTCGGCCCTCTGACAGAGGAGCGCCTATCTCGCATGTCCAGCGAGGGGATCATAGGTATTGGGCAACTGCATGCCCCGAATTACCTCGGTCGGAATCCTTCGTCTTTGGAGACGCTTCAGTTTATGAGTGATAGCGGTTTCACTGTACGCAATGTCTCCTTTGAATTCAGTGATTCAGTAGAAAAAGACTTGGTCATACGCCAAACACCGGAGCCGTTTGTTATGTCCACGTCCGGATACGTAGACATAGTGGTGTCTCTCGGCAAAGCTGCGTCTTGTAGCGAGTTGTCGCACGGGTCGACAACGACACGCACACTTTACTTAACCTCAAATGTTCCGTTCGGTTCAAGTTGTGAGACACAGAGGGAAATCCAGACCGGGACCTGCCACAATGGCAACATCAGCTGGACAGGAACCGCCAGCTTTGAAACATGTTCGGTCAATGCACCGCTTGCATGTGGGAATATTCCTCACGGGGTGCAAACCACACAAATCCGGTATGAAAGTGCGACCGTTCCATTCGGAAGCAGCTGTGATACCGTAAAGGAAACGCAAACTGCAACTTGTTACAATGGAACTTTGATATTCGACGGAACTTTTACTTATGAGAGTTGCACAATTATGCCTTCACCTATAGGCCAGTGCATTAAATCAAAGACACATGTTTGCAAAGCAAATCTTTTTGAAGTGGATTCATGCAGGATACCAGGGAAGATCGTAGAAGCGAAAGTCATCGACACTTACAAAAATTCGCACTGCCGTCCCGAGCCTGCAAACCTAAAGTGGTGGCAGATTCTGGAGCGATTTGACACTTATAAAATTGAAGGTGATTCAATAAAAGCCCAGCTTGGTTGCCAGGCAAAATTCAATGTGAAGTATATTGGGAGCTGCAAGTGAGATTCTTGATTCCGTTGGTTCTGACCTTGTTGTGTGGCTCAGTTGCCATTTCAGGCGTATTGTGGCCAGGGCCAGACGGAACGTTACCAAAGCTGGACGAGCATGAAGTCATCTTCCTTGGCGAATTGACGAAAGTCGAATCGAAGACGGAAGACTGTGAAAAACCGACTCTTTGCCGTTATGATTACAGCTTTCGTGTTCTCAAAGTGTACAAGGGGAAGATTGGGACTGAGGCCGTATTGAGCCTCAACCAGTACACGAGCCCCGTAACTCCTCCGCTTGAATCTATCCACGGGACCTATCTCATGTACGCAAACTATAAGGACACAAAATCGGGAAAGCGGCTCTTTTTCGATAGGACACCAACTAGTCCCAGCTTCATCTATACTCGAATACCGGTTCAGGACTGGGGCCCCAGTCTTCCCAGTTTTGATGACCTGCGTTTGTTTTGGAAGTCAAACCTAAGCCGCTGGGTGAACACAAGAGCTGTCAAAGTCAACGAACCCCAGAAGCTCGTAAAGATAACACGAGATGAGGTGCTACGAGTTATCGTGCTCAATCGACCCAAACTCATTCCTTGTTACGGGGAGGCTCTAGCTCCCCTCAAATCGGGCCAGGTGGCGTTGCAGTACAGGGTATCCAGTGAAGGAAAAGTTCTAAGCGTGCAGCCAGCGATTGGTACGAAAATTCCCCAAACCGACCGGGCAAAGCACTGCTTTCTTGAGGAAACCAAAGGCTGGGCTTTTCCGCATAAAAGTGCAAAAGAAGCCGAATTTGTGATCATTTTTGAGTAGTGTCTGCAATTGGAGTGGCTTTTCTACGTGGCGTTAGGCTTTGAGTAGAGTTGAATGGGCTTCTGTGTTGGGTGAATCCGCTCGCATTGCAGGAGCACTCGACTTCACAAACGGTATTTTAACTATTCACAAGATACTGAACGAAGCTAAAATAGTGTCGGGGTCAATACCGGAGATATATTTCCAAACCCAACTCCATCAGGCTTGCAACGATCGTTGTTGAACTCTGCTGTGCTGCAAGGCATAAAAACATATGGAGTCGATAAATAACTGTGTTAAAAAAAAGTATCCTTTCATAATTGTCTTTGCATTTGTGTCTCTACTGGGCTGGATATTCGTTAATTGCGAGTCTAGAATTGTGATTATAAAAGAGACAAAACTAATGTCACAGCCTGTTCCAGATGGGCTCAAACCCGACAACTCTGTGGTTGAAGTCCTAAGTGAAGGTACAGAGGCTACGATCTTGGAAGAGAACTCGACAAAAGAATGGCTTATCCTAAAGATTAAAACTGTGAATGGAACGCAGGGTTACATCTTCGGCGACGTTCACTATCGGCGAGTTAAATAAATCTTCTAACTGGAAGGAGGGGATCGCTTATGCGTCCCTCTTTTGTGCAGCTATCTGGAATCGATCGCGTAGCTCTCTCGATTCCAAATAGGAGCTATCTAGTTCACCGTTATCGTAGTAGCGGTCAAAGTATTCATCGAACCGCCTTTACACCTGCTCTCTGAATTGACAGCGAGCCGGCGTAGATTTTTTATCCATGAGCAAATAGAGAATCCAATTTTACGGGTTGCCCCGCATCTAGGAGGGCGCTGCTTGTGATACCGAGTTTAAAGTGAAGTATATCGGAAATTGCAAATAATCGTTAGATCATCAGTAACAGTGAGGCTGCAAAAAATGTGGGTATATTTAAGGGCTCTCGTCTTGGTAACAATGATTTATGGAAGTTTTACAGTTTTGCCCTTCCGAGCCCTGGGTGGATCTGCTGTTGCCTCAAAGGTTACGTTAGCGAAAAATTTGGATGTTAAACCACCGCTTGGTGGGAAAGGGGGCTCCTTGGGAATGGATAAGCCCATGGAGTGGGTTCCCCCTTTGGAAGGCAAGGATCCAAATGATCCTGCCGTTATCGAGGAATTCATAGCTGGCTCAGGATTCTCAATCAAGATAGTCGGGTATAAAGCCAGCAGCACTGTAAAAAAGGGAGCCATTGTCTCTCAAGTGCCTAAGCCCTACTCTGAGGTTAAAAAGCCTGGAAAAATTGAAGTGATCATCTCAACAGGTCCTTAAAAAGGCGATTCAGGCTACTGATCAAGCCATCGCACTCGGAACAAATACATTGCCGATCACCCTTGGCTTTAATTGATACTGGCTTTCCATTCGCGCAATTATCTTCTCGCAGAATATGGGCTCAATTTCGACGCCTACCGCTGAACGACTGGTCTCCTGAGCGGCCGCGAAGATCACTCCTGAACCAGCGAACGGGTCATAAATCACATCCCCTTTTTCGGTGTGGTTCAGAGTCGGACGTATATAAAGGTCGATAGGCTTTTGAGTGGGGTGGATGCGATCTTTTCCTGGCGGAATTTCAGCCTCCCAGAGTGTCGTTTGCTTTCGGTCGCCTTTCCAATTTGCGGTTTCACCAAAGCGAACGGCATAAACGCAGCTTTCGTGCTTCCAATGATATGCAGCCCGACTCAATGTTGCCCGGTTCTTTGCCCAGACAATGACCTGCCTCGGCTCATAGTCCCCATCGCGAATGGCCTGTAGAGCCACGTCTGTCGCGGTCGAGGCATGCCAAATATAGGCGACCCTGGCCTGGGAGAGATAAAATGCCCGCGACCAGGACGCGCGATGATCGTTCCGGATCCTGAGTTCTTCCAGAGTCGTCCCCTGAGCGAGGACAGTTGAAGGCTCCTTCCGGTCCCTGACTTTGAAATTCACGCCGTAGGGCGGATCAGTAACCATGAGGACGGGTAACCGATCTCCGAATAGTGGCGCAAGCATCGCACGCTCGGAGCTGTCACCGCAAAGGAGAGTGTGTCGTCCGATTTTAATAAGATCGCCGAACTTGATTTTTTCCATGGGTGTTCCCTAAGAAGGTGTCCGCTTCCCGTCGATGACAGCTAATGATGTTGACATCCATCTGACTTCGCAGGAGTATTGTCGGGACAGCTTGGGAGAGCTGGTGGGAGGGATCGCTTCAAAGCGGTCCCTTTTTTATGGGCAGCTGTTTGAGATTGGTCGCCTGGCTTTCACGGTCCTAATGAACTATGAAGTTCATCTGCATCGTAGTAGCGATCAAAATACTGATCGACCACGTCCTCCACCTGCTCGCTGAATCTCCATCGTGCTAGCGTCGTCTTTTTATCCTTGAGAAGATAGAGAATTCTAAGATGCTGACCGCCCCTTACACGCTGAAAAATCCCGTGGTGCGGATAGGGCTTCCAGGATGCATATTTAGAGAAGTCAAAAGCGAAGACATCCTTACGGCTGCGCAAGGCATTAGGAAACATCGACCGCGGAATGAGAGACCTGGTGGTTGGACGGGCCGCTTTTGGGATCGCCACATGCCCCTGGGGCTTCCAGACCTGCCCCTCTTCCTGCTTCAAAAGCCAGGGGTCCGAAGAGAAGACGCGAGCCCGAAGGGAATCTCGGGTGGCCCGTTCAAACCGTATACCTTTTTGTGCCCAGTTTTTGCGCAAAGTAAAACGAGAAGGCATGTCCGCTTTAAGGGATTTACTTGCATGCTGGGCCGTCTGGTTCAAAGCGGCCATAAGACGTCTTGTCTCTTCGATCATTTCCGCCGCAGACCAGTTGCCACTATCATTATCGTCAATCACATCGATGATCAGCATGCAGGTCCCTCGACCAGGTTAACGAATGGTCCAGAAGTCGCTGGAAAGCTTTGGATCCTCGATGAAACGGTAGGGGAGATAGCCATAGCCTTCCTCGCCCCAATCCTCACCCCATGAGTTACGGATGATCAAAGCCTCCTTTGTGTCATCGTATCCGACCACAAGAACAGCATGTCCGCCCCCCCGCTTCTCTCCAGCCTTGGGCACAGGGATATGACCGGTTTTCTTCACGCTGCGGTCGTAAACGGACGAATAAACTCCAAAACCAAGAATGATCGGATAGCCTTCACAAAGGACTTCGCGGAACTGATCAAGGTCCCGATCAAGACGCTGGTAGGACTTGATTCTCTCCTTCGCCGCCTCGGTAATAACCTCCTCCGAAGGACGTGCCGTGAATTTTTTGATATCATAGGGCCACTTGCTCTCAGGTGGATAGCCCCAGCTTGCAATAGCCTTGATTGTGTTGCGGATGGTCGCACCCGAATCAACGTTTTTAGTGCCTTCGAGCATCCTGGTCGCATAGTAAACAAAGAGCCTTGAAGGAACAACGACAGGCATGTCCCGATCGTAAATATCAAGGAACATGCAGGCTGCTCCTGCGGCCTGAGCTGTGCAGGATCCGAGATCGCCCTGATCCCATACGCGAAAAAATCGCTTGCGATGGTCAAGAATCGCTGGAAAGGATTCCCTCGATTTTTTCGCTTTGTAAACGTGGTCCCGCTCATCAACCTTGTCCGGGATCCAGCCGAGTTTTCTTCGTTCAGTCATTGCACTTTCCTTATCAAAAGCCCATGGTCAGGCTTTTGGAAGGATAACTCCCGGCGCGTGGAGGAGGAAGAATGCCGACGTCCGCACGGGTGCGGACACGCTGCGTGCTGCTTGGAGTTGACGTGATAATGTTTTAACCGGGCAGACGCACGACGTCAGCTGGCATTTCTGATTCTCGCATCCCAATAGATGGCAAGGATTTCGTCTTTCCTTTCGCGGGCTGACAGCGCAGAAAGGATGCACTCCAGAACAAACGACTTTGGCAGGCGTCTTCCAGACTCAATATCTGAAATGTATCCTCGCGAGTACCCGGCCTTCCTCGCCAGAACGCGAACCGAATAACCCCGATCCTCACGGATGGCTTTCAAACAGTTCCCGAGGTTCATTTATACCTCAAAAAAGTGGTTTGATTTTCTCAATTACCAGAAATAAAAGACCCGCCACCGACACGGCAGCAAAAGTTACTGCGATCATTGCATGCAGCGACAGGGTTGAACGACCTCCATGTTTGAAAACCGGAGGCTCCTCATTGGCACCCAAAAGCACATTCGCGAAAAGCCTTGTCTTTAGATCCTCTTTCATGTTTGGCCTCATGTAGAAATTGCGATGTTGATTATACGCTTTTCCCAGCCGGTTCCAAAAATCTCATAAGTTTCAAGGGTCCGGTAAAAGCGAAGCCGCTCGACAAGAAACGATGCCAGGACACGCTTTGGAGCATAACCCTTAGCAGCTTTGACAGTCCTTTCACCCATGATGCCATCCACCACAAGGCCTGCCCCGAGTCGATTCAGGGCTTTTTGCAGGAGTTCTCCCGCTGCGCGCATCCCGTGGTTCACGGCCGCGTCGAAAAGCGGCAGGGAAAGCCGCGGGGAAAACCTGCTGAGTCGCAAGGGGATCCAGTATTTCGCCCGGTAAATCCCGATAGCCTGTTCCTCGGTAAGGTCTCGGATCCCGTCCGCGCCGAGTTCCGGGTGAGCCCGTAGGGAAATTCCATATTTCGTGAGCCCGCCCGGATCATCGGGGTGGGAGACAATCCGTCCCCCACCTTCCATCTCCAGGACGAAGCGAACCGCGTCCTGAAATTCCATCAGGCTGCCCGTCCGATGTTCAGCAGCGCAGTCTTTGTCGCGCGAAGCGCAAATTCTGCGAGATCGATCACTTCAATCCCGGACAGGTCGTCCACCTCGCCAGGAATTTCGGTGAAGCCAGCTACGGCCTTCCCGAGCTTTTCCTGGAATTCGGAGGACATCACGACCCTGACAGCGTCAGTCCATTGAAGTCCATCACCTTTGATCTCCTTCGCAAGGAGCTCGACCAATGTAAGCACGAGCTGAAGAACTTCGATCGTTTCCTGAGTTCCTTTTTTGTCAGACATATTTACTTCCCATCTTTAAAGAAAGTGACCAGACTCAACCTGCCAAACCACCGGCAAGCCTTGACTGGATATTCTCTACAGTAATTGCGTTGTCGCCCTCGGTATTGTTGTTCCGTTCCCGGATCTCACGATTCAGCGTCCTCACGTCAGCCTTGATCTTTTTGATGAGGCTGCCATAGGCGGAGCTATAGGCCTTCCTGTTATCCTCGGCCTCTTCGAGCTGTATTAGGGAACGCGACATGCGCGCCTGAATCTCATCGGTACTCATTGCCATCAGCTCGTCCCTGCTGATGCCCGAGTACGCATTCGATTGGTCATTGATCTGATCCAGAGTTTCCATCAGCGATCCTTTTCAAAAATAAACTTTTCCAGCTTTTCAATCCGTGACTGAAGGCTCTTCACCTCACCCTGATACGTCAGCTCGAAGACTACCTCCAGCTTCTGCAGCCGGCTGGATACATTGTCGAGCTGCCCCTTGAAGGCATCGAAGCTCTCGCGCAGGGATTTCATGGAATTCAAGAGCAGCAGCGAGAGCGGTATGCCGCCTGATGCGCCTACTGCGAGTGATTGCAGTGTGTCTATGTTAAGGTCCATTCCCATCCCATGGTTGTTGGAAATTATCAGTTTAAATACGCCTGCGCCTCATGTCTGTTCAGGGCAAAGAGACCGTTGGTGTTCGGTTCCAGATGTTCCTGGAGTGCAGTGGCCTTTTCCTTGACCGAAGACAGCATCGAACGTGTAGTATCATTTGTGACACCAAGTTTATCGAAGGTTTTCTCAAGCCCCCTCGTTAGGCCCACAATCGTTCGTGTGGAATGATAAGTTTGGAAACGATACTGCTCATCTGTGCTCATTTCATCGCGCGTCTTCTTCACGATCTCAATCGAATAGACAGGATTATTGAAGATGTCGTTTGGCTCCCTGCGATAGATAGGGATGCTGAACTTTGGAGACTTCTTGTTTCCTCCGAGGGCGATATGGTGATCTGCTGCTTCCAGTCTCGCGTTAAGTTCCGCGATTTGCTGATCCTGCTGCCCAAGCTTGATTGTGAATTCAGCGATTTGCTGATCCTTGATGCGCAGGTTCGCTTTTTGAATCGCAGACTCATCCAGAACAGCTTTTAGTTTTTCAGCCGTATCCAGCAGCTTTGCTTCAACCTCAATGAGCTTTTCTGAGTTATTCCAAAGCTGGTAGTAAATGGCCCATGACTCGCGCGTACTGATAAGCTTCAGCAGCTGCTGAACACTCGCTTTGGGTACAAAGATTGCGCGGCGGGCGTGCAGAAGGAGGATGCCTGCGTCCTTCAAGCTACGCAAAGACTGCTGACCCAGAGGAACAGTAGTGATGGCGTATCTGTAGATGTGCTTCCAGACGGCCCTTTCACCGATATTCGTCATTTCGGCAATCTGGGACACAGTAAGTCCCTCCAAATCGCCACTCCTAATGACCTTTATTATCGAATGCCGACCTTCAACAAAAAGCTCCTGAGGAATGACCTTGATATCGATGAGCTCCGTTGGATCCGTATCGGGCTGACACTTCTGACGAATAATATTCGGTTCACTCATTGAGAGGGCTCCATGACCTGTTAGCAAATCACTGCATCCAGGCAGCGCGAAACTTCGATCTCAATCCAACCAGGGGCTTCAGGTGGCGCATAAAATTTGATGCAGCGGCCGTCGACAATCCGTGCATCGTTCACCCAGAGAATTCCTTCGAGAGCGTCACCTATAAGCTTCTCGATATTGTCATAGTCCGGCTTCGTATCCGCATACACTTCGTTACGCTTGGACTTTGGACGTGTTCTATAGGCAAGGATCCGGACCCGCAGTGGGCCATCAAGCGGTTCTCCCTGGTATTGCTGCCGAACTGCGGTGGCAATAGCCTCCATCGCCGCCCTGGTTTCCGGATGCTTATGCACTCCAAAGCGGGTCCGTCGCGCTTCTTTTTTTCCTTCCGGTTCCAGAGGTATGGTAAACTTTAGTGGCACTCTAAATCCTGTTTCTTGACTGGAGCAGCGCTCGCCCAATCGCACGGGGCGGGCGACTTTCAGTACGGAACATCGCTGAGATCAGAATCGCCGAAGTCACCCGAGACGTTTAGGTTTCGCCCAGTTCGCGGCCGGTTATCGGCTGGCGGACTCTCCTCATTATCGCCACGCCTGTCGAGAAATTTCACATCCTCGGCCACCACGTCAGTAGCAGAACGCTTTTGCCCATTGTCGTCCCAGGATCGGCTTTCAAGTCGCCCCTGCACATAGAGCTGAGAACCCTTTCGGGTATACCGCGCTACATTCTCCGCCTGCTTTTTCCAGACCATGATGTTGTGCCATTCGGTCTTTTCCTGCCGTTCGCCCCGCTGATCGGTCCAGCGCTCGCTTGTGGCAAGACTTAGACGGCAGTACGCGGCACCGCTCTGGGTATGCTTCAGCTCAGGATCACGGCCAAGTTTTCCAACGAGGATGACGGTATTCACGCTCATGCGTTCCTTGCTGCCTTTCCGCAAAAGTAACCAATTGCATATCCACTGGCAAAGACAGCAAAAGGTATTAGAAAAAGAAAGATAAGCGTGATCAACATACTACCTCCGTCGCAAAATCACTTTCAAAGGCGTTCTGGGCTTCGGCAGCTGCTTCGTCAAGGCGTGCGCGGAGTTCATTGCGCGAACAGCCATCGACGGTTTTTATGATGAATGGCCAAAGCTCCTCCGTAATTTTCAGCTGCGCAAGCCGCTGTTCCATCCAGGCTTTGGTCTTTGGATTGTCCGCAGAAATCGGCGCACCCCCTGGTGCCGCCTGCTGGTTGCCATCCGGTTTAAGCTCCTCAGCCCGTGACCAGGCGAGCAGCTCCCGTCCAATCGCCTCAGAGGGTATGAACTCAGGACGGCCATGGAAAATGCCTGCTCTATCCTTCTCAATCGTAGCCATGTGGTTGTGATTAAGTCCGATATTCACATCCAGCTCGTATTCAAAGCCTTCCCGCATCTCGGACCTCATGCCGGCTTTTTCGACCCTCTTGCGACCACCTTCCTCATGCAGGACATACTCGACCTTGCGGCGGGTACAGACGATGACGTGCAAGGGGCATTGAAGGATGGCTCTAATGAATTTGTTATGATGGGGCGTGATCTGCTTCCAGTCGTTGATGGATTTATTGATCCGTTCCTTCTGCTCGAGACACCATTGCCACTCATGGCTGGCTGAGTCGAGGATAATGACTTCCATCCCGGCATCGGCGGCCACTTTCATGGCTGCAATCCAGCGGTCTGGGGAAAATCGGTGATCGTCTTCACTTTCGAATAAATTAATCACCTGATAGGGACCGAGGTCCCTGTGGCCGGCATACTTGTCCCCCGACCCTTCGGTATCGATCAGGCAAACCCTATCCCACGAGGTGGCAAGGCCCCGGGAGATCCTGAGACTGGAAAAGGTCTTTCCATGCCCACTCGGAGCTGTAATGCCGACTTTGACAAAGACTTTCTTTCGTTCCGCTTTTCTGAGCTTCACTCTTCACTCCCACCACTCGCCGGCTCCCGGCGCTGAAAATGTGATTTCGGAATCGGCACCGCTTTCGTCTTTCTCCCTTGGCCGGCGCATGAAGCGGCGCACATCAAGTGGCCTGATTTCCTCCTGTAGCCCCGGCCAGTTTCCCGTCGCCTCACACTGCTTCAGGAGGGAGAGGTTCCGACGGATGAACTCACGGCCTTCCGCAAGATCATCCGCCGTAGCCTCATATGCAGCGGTGAGGTAGGGGGGATGGGGCTCAATGACGAGGAAAATGTATCTCTCTGGCAGGATTCCAGTTGTTCCATGAACGCCGTCAACTGTCATCGCAGCTGAGACGTGATAGTGAAGTCTGCCGGCGGATCGGACGAACCCTTCCTCCGTGGCATCAGCAGCAGTTTTGAAGTCGATTATGGTAAGTTGGTTCGCAGAGATCCAGTCAGGGCGGCATTTGCAAAGCAGCCCCGTGTCACAGTCGATCCAGTAATATGAAACTTCAAAGCGCCCGGGTTTTCCAAGAGCCTCACGTGCCGGGCCATATTCGTACATGGCTTTCCGCATGGCAACTACCTGTCCAACCTCATCCGGAGTCACACAAATTTTTCCAGGATGGGCCTTTACGAATTCCTTCCATTCCTTCGAACGCTTGTCGCTGACCTCGGGCCCCACCCTGCACTCTTCCTCAAACGCACCCTCCATCGCGATATGGAAGATACTTCCGGTATGAAGTGATCTGTTTTGCCGGGACTTCCCAGGATTGTCGATGAAGTCCCGATAAGTCCGCGGTGATCGATCAAGCTTGCAAAGACCAGTCTTCGAGATACCACCCGAAGTGTGGTAACGCTTGATATCAAGATCGGGATAGATTCCTGGTTGCACTCAACACTCCAGAAGGGAGGCTTGAAAGACCCTACCTCCAATGGTTACAGGAGGAAGGATTGAAGTCCGATACGCGCTATAGGATCGGACGATTTGGAATATACACTTTGCTCGTGAAGAAACTCAAAGGAATAAGGCAAATAAACTTTGATTTCATCTTTGCATTTTAGGTCTGCAAAAGCGCTCTGCAAAATCGTTGTGTAGAATCGTAGGGTGGAAAAAATCTTGAGCCGCAGCAAGCAATCCAAGGCTGGTTCCAAAGGACAGTTAACCTTTTCAAAGTCCCTCCATGGACCTATGGAGCATTGTTGTTCAACGAGTGATTTTGGAATATAGTGCCATTTACCTCTAAGTCACCTGCGCACGGAAACTTCTTGGTTTGTCGTAAAGGGCGAGTGACAGTGAGATTGAAAATAGGAACGAAAAATTCAAGGTTACGGCAGGATCTTATGGATTCAAGAAATATCTACGAAAAATGTCAACATTTGATGAAAAAAGTAGTCTGGCTGAAGTGCGCTGACGACGAGTCTGAGTATAAATACGTCGGTGTAGGATCGAGCTTTGCAAAAGAAATTGCTGCAGATGTGATTTCATCAAACTTCAACGACACTATGATTCTGATGGTATTGCATAGAAAAACCAGTATGGAAATTAATATCAAAGAAGCTGCTGATTTGTTGCAGCAGCATACCGAAACCCGGAATGTAGTTTTGACAGATAAATCCTTTCGGATTTTCGTCGAATTCAACACGGTCGGAAGCTACAGAGTAGGCCACTATCTTGAACCGGGAAGAGTGCCTCAGCTCTGATGATCCCCACTAGCTTTTGTAATTGCACCCTCAATGACTTCCAAGGACGGGTGAACACCAGCCACTCGCTCTCACCGATATATCGAATGCTGAGTTACTGATGACTTAATCAGGGGATTATACTCAGAACTCCCCGGACTCTTTTCTCTGTGAACGTGCAGCACAGCGATTGCCAAAGATCGCCGTCACTTAGTCGCGCATACCCCTTCTCCATCGAACGTAGTGTTGCCGGTTTAAAGCCACGACAAAGTATCGGGATAGCCGCATCGAGTCTGAACCGGGGCACGTCTGATACGAAAGCAGGCTTCTGCTCAATCTCCGAATGCCTGGTAACCTCAGCAATGGCGTCCGATGGAGTATTCGGTCCCGAACCACAGACCAAGGTCACAACGTCCCAAGGCAATGGTGGAGCGTCGCCTGAAAGTTCATTTTGAAGTACCTCAGCTGAGGCCGAGATGACCTTAAGGCAGCAATCCTTGTCCAGAGCGGCAAAGGCCCGAATGGCTGCATCCTGAACCGGAAATCTTGTCCAAATGTCCTGCAGCAAAGATTTCTGCGACTTGATCAGCTTCGGCCAGATTCGGTGGATGAGCCAGCGCTGTCTGCTTGGGTCCGATGGGAGGTCGCGAAGCCGGTCGTTCTTCTTCTCCGAGCAACCAGGGCTCTCGCGTTCGGAATTGGCCCTTGTTTGCGTTAAAGATGCCTTCCCCAGATCATCGGCGCTCTCAACCTTATCGAGCCGACCAGGGGCTTTTTCGCGTGAATGGAGTGCGTGCGTCAAAGACTCGTTCTGACTGGCTGTTTCCTGGGCTCCGACCTCCAAAGGACTGCGTCCGGATAGAAATGCGGCTGATAAATCCTCAATGGCAAGCGAGTTGTAGGCTATGGCTCGATTACCTCTGCCCGCATACACGTCTGCCACGTAGCGCGCGAACTGCCTCGCAGCGGACTCTCCTCCAGTTTTGAAGATGTCAGCTACGGCGTCCGTCCAAAGACCTGGATCACATTTCCGGTTTCTGCTGCTGACAAAAACATGGCTGACTGAATCGGCAATGCTGATGATGCGCGCTTTGGGCAACCGACTACCCTCGAGGTCAAGATCCCCCCTCTCAGTCGAAGGCAAGCCGTGCTCGTCTTCTTCTTCCATGCTTTCTTTTATAGGCTTTATTATAAAGGCTTTATTATAAGAGCTGGAACCATTGTCCACCAAGGGTTTCAATGGGGTGTCGGAAGGCGTTTTTGCAGTCATGCATGGCTGAAATACAGTCAACCATGGCTGAAATGCAGTCATGCCAGATGAAAATACAGAATTGGAATGCACAACCGCCTCTGATTCTGCAGAGCGAAAGTACAATTTACGTGATTCAAATGCAGAGCCATTCGACGGAGTAACGCCGTCAGAAGGCTCTTCAATCGGGAAGGACTGAAGCATAGGTTTAAAGGAATCCTTCCTCTCCTGTCTTCCTGCCTCATCCGAATAACGGGTGATCCCGCGAGATGGACGCCTTTTAGGAGCAGGATAGAGGTCCTGAGCAACTTTGAATTTCCAATTGTGAACATCAGTAAGATGGAAATAAAGGAAAACCACTCTACCAAATTTCCTTCGCTGATGCTCTTCAATGGCAATCATCCCCACCTCATCAAGAGTATCCAGGGCCTGTCTGATGGTCCTCCAGTTGAGTTGTAGGTTTTTTGAGAGACCTGAAATGGTCGGATTTACATCATGCGGGAGCTGACTGAGCCATGCCCAGACGAACCGGGGTCTCCAGCCAATTTGAACCCTGAAGAGAAGATTGGGCACCCGAATTGTATCGGATTGGGCCAGGATAAATTCACGCGCTTCGTTGATCCGGGGAACGTGCTCGGAAAAAGTCCGCGGTGCATGGGCAAATGGATCGACTGAGTCGGCAAATGGAACATTTGAAAAAGACCATCGGCATGGGTGTGATATGTGCCATAGCGGCTTTTGCCGGTCGCCAACCGATAAATTGTCATGAAACAGAACGCCTTTGGACTTCAGACTTCTGAGCGCCCTCTTAAGGACTTCGGAACTCATTGCAAGATCGGTGGTCATATCGTGAATGGACGGATGTTCACGGTTGGCAAGGCTGAGTAGATAGCCAAGCACCATCATTTCTTCACTGTCCAGCCACGAGAATAACCTTCGAAGTAACACAGTGTAACGCTTGCCCCGTTCGAGTGAATAAATATAGTCTCGACGATGAATGCGCCGGGTTGCATCAACGTCATAAAATTGCTTTTCGCTCACCGCCATTCCTCCGGGAAATTGGGAATGCGATTCAAAGCGAAACCCACCGAATTGAGAACCCGGACCACGCAAATCGTAGGCGCAGCCTTGACAGCATTGATATTCATTTAACCAAGCCTCAATGTGTTCTGTGAGAGTCACGCGAACAATTAGCCGAGGAAACTCCCTAGGCGCCATGTCCACGAACCCACGATAATGACGAGCGAAAAGCCCATCACAGTTTGAAGAACAGATTTAATTGCGAGATGGAAATAATTTTCTGTTGCATGGAAGGCCGAGACTGGGGGATATCAAATCCACTTGTTGTTTGGATTTAATTCTGTCTCATACAGAAAGTTCGGCGGCTGCGTCAACAGCCGCTGAATTCCATTTTAACCCTCACTGTTATTTACGATCTCCTTCACAGTAATCCGCTGCGGTTGATTTTTCCTCGAAAACGAAAAGAAATTATTTAACCAAAAAAATTGCAATATTTCTGCTTCAAGCCTAAAAATATTTTCTCATACAACTCCTCTTGATATCGCTTACGA
Organism: Oligoflexus sp.; assembly: GCF_035712445.1. Classification (NCBI taxonomy): domain Bacteria; kingdom Pseudomonadati; phylum Bdellovibrionota; class Oligoflexia; order Oligoflexales; family Oligoflexaceae; genus Oligoflexus; species Oligoflexus sp. The sequence goes on from NZ_DASTAT010000142.1 coordinate 17,453, forward strand.
GTAAGCCTAAAAATGCTGTCGGCGAGCATATACAAAAGTTTTGTAAGCTGTGAAGGGTAAAAGCTCCAAGCGATGATTTTTACAAGGTTTGTAAAAAGTCCCTCCAAATTTGCAACGATTGTAGATTCCGTTGGATCAGTCTTATGCGCAGCACACATAGCGTGGAGGAGTAATGCAGAAGTGGGTAAGTGAGTTGAGAAGTCTTATAAGATCCTGGATGGACGCGTCCCCTGATCGAAACGTGTCTGTGCTCTATCGCATGGTATCAAAAATGCAGGACATCTCTTACGGCACAGTTAAGCATGCCGCAAAGGGCGATCATGAAATTAATCTTTGGTCGGCGATGGCAATCCTGAAGGTTGTCATTCCTACCAAAGACGGGAGAAAGAGCTTTATCGAACGCCATCATCCTGAGTACGTGGAATTTGCCCGGGAGTTCTTTGAGGATCATGAGAAAAAAGGAAAAGCCCCAGAAGTCTCAAAAATTGAGGCACACGTGCTGGCAAAGTTGATCAAAAAAGGATCCGTCAACCTGGAAGCAGCCAAAACTATGCTTGGCGATCAACTTTACTCGAACCTGCTTGCATGGCTTAACTATCATAATGTTGGAAAAGAGCAGGATGATTACCTGATTCTTAATGGGCCGCAAATTGATGTCGACAATTTTCATGCCGCAAAGCAGATGATTTCTGCTGCTATTGATGAAATGGATGCCACAAAATATGACGGTGATCTCATCAAGGTTGCGCTTGGCACGACGTCAAGGGAAGCAGCGCGGGAATGCTGGTACATCCAGGAAGAGACGTGGAGGAGATGCCATGAAATTATTAAAAATAATCCCGGTGATCACGAAATCTTGACTGCCAATATTATGAAATTTAATTGAGGTGAATATGAAACGACTGACTTTCGCGCTTTTGCTTTACTCAACAATAGTTCATGGAGGCGGCACAATAGGTGGTGGTAATCCTCCGGCACTTGAGGTTGACCCTACTAACATGATGGATCTGCAAGCAGGAGCCCTTGCAGACAAGCTTATTCAAGTCAAGCGACCAGGGTCAGGCTATAGCTATATGGTCCCCTTGAAGGATAGCATCCGCGAGTACAGCATGTCTGCCAGGGACTTGTATTCTGGTGATGAAACCGTGTTTCAAACGTCCAGTATGTCGGAGAGGCTGAACTTTAATGTGAGCAGATCCACAGCCCGCATGGTCGGGTCAACCATCCCAGCAGTTCTTCCAATCCTGCCAGATGATTTCACTGTGGGGCTAAGACCAACCGTTGAGGTCGTTTCCCGGTTCTCTCTCGACGAGACACCCACCCCACAGCCTAAGGAATTCAACTAATCCACAATGCCCGCGCCAGCGGGCCTCTTGTTTTCTAATTGAGAGAGCATTAAGCGCAGAACCACGGATTAATCAGCATCTCGCCTCCGACTTTCTCGGTTTTTAGGAATGCTTTAAGGCTTTTTCAAAGGACCCCGAGCCGCTTTGATAAGTTTTTCCAGTTCATCTGCTTCAGCCTTTTGAACTGCGTCAAAAAATCCTTTTGCCTTGCCGCGATTAGCGCGGCGATATGCTTTCATAAAGATTTCCGCCTGCTCTATATTCTGATTTTCAAGAGCAACCGCTGTACAAAGCAGTATGTCAGGGAGCTGATTGGGTTGCACGCTATGACAAAGTTCCAGTGCCCTCGCACTTTCCCCCATAAAGCGCAGTCCGAAGATAAGATCAAGGTCCGGTATCGGAGGCGAGACATCTTTGGGCAGTGATGTATAGCTGACAATTGAAGTTGCTTCCTGAAAAATCGGACGCAAGGCATTCCAATCCGGAACAGGTTTTAGAGCCTGTTCGAGATATGCAATCACCGTTTTTTGGATGAACGCATAACGCTGCTTTGCAAGACTCAGGCCCGCCTCATCAACCGGCTGACGAAGCTCCCGCTCAACGATTCCATGCCACATGAAATCATTGTGCTCCCCATCCCTGCCAAAATCCACAAGGACCTTGGGAGAATGTGGAGTATTTCTGTAGATGTCAAAGCGGTCTTTTTTTCCTTCGTGATCAATTGCCGCGAAGGCAAGTATTGGAGTCGTGAACGATCCTGAAGCGTTCTGCAGCTCCTCAAGAAGGGCAAACTCAATCTTCATCTTCGCAATATTTTCCATGGTTGTGTCGAGCAGGATCAATGCTCTTGTCCCAAAGCCACGTAGCGCAGCGTGCAGGCTGCTTTGGGCTCCAGCGCTGTATCCCATCAGCACAACCTGTGAAAAGTTCAAATGGGGATCAAGGCGCAGTTTTTCGCTCACAAGTATTGCATCGGCAAGCTGCAGCTCAGGAGAGCGCCTTGTATGATCAATATTCCCATTTGCATCAGGTGCGATTACTGTGAAAATGCAATAACCCTGCTGAGCCAGCGCTTCAAACAAAGGAGCGTTCTCTTCAAAGCCTCCTTGGGATCCCGTATGGTAGATGATGACTGGGAATTTCCCATCAGCAAAAGGAGCGTCTCGAGTAGCGCCTGTCAGTCGTTGGAATGCTGTAGGTTGAGACGGCCATGGATTCTGCGGAATCGGCATTAGCTGACTGATTTGTGCAACTTCCTGATAAATTATTGCGTTACGAAAGCGCTGATAGACGGCCAGATACTCCTTATCAAATGGGTCAGTCGCTTCAAAATAATCCGCATGCTTCATTTTTCCATCTAGTATTGGGGTGGGATACCAAAGGCTGACCCAAATTCGGCGATGCGGAGGCTGAGGTTTGAAGTCAGGCAGAATTCTGTTTGCATGCCAAACATCATCAACGGCAAATGACCGAAAACCAATACCGAATGGTCTCGCCTGAAGCGAGTTGCTGAATATAATAAACCAGACGATCGTCAGGAATCTCATAATGGTAACGCCCTGTTGTTTAAGGATTGCCCTATTATATTGTAGCAGACGTCACCCGACAACAAGCGTTTCCGTATCGTTTTCTAATACCTAAGCATCCATTGAAATAAGCTTCCTTTGTAAACGGGGACCGTCACATTGTGTCATTTCAGAGGTCTGATCTCTTAACTTCAGCATGTTGAGTGCTGATGCAGCCAAAAGTAAAGCTCTTAGCAGAATCAACAGGATGGACTCTATCCATAGGGTCTGGTCCAACGATGTACCCAAAACGAGGTCTTTCGGACCCTCACTGATTTGCTTTCTCAACCTGGAAACTTCAGCTCCAAAGACTTCCATGCTTTTCCATGCCCGGCCTTTTGTTGCCACTTCGAGCGATCTTTCAGCTTGTTTCAGTTGCTCTTTAATTTCAGTCGTTTCAGAAAGCTTGAATGTCGGCTCCGAGGCAGCTTTTGTACGCGATTTAGTATAGACATGGAAAGACAATGCTGAAACGAAATAGATGAAGAAGATCAGATGAACACCGATCCTAATCCATTCAAGCTTACGTCTAAATTTTACGGTGACAAGTGACAGGAATGCCAATTCACTGGCCAGAGCCAGAGGAACCGCATATCCTGGCAGGATGTCATGCTCGCGATAAAAAGCAACTTGCATTGCAGTCATTAGTATTGTCAATCCTGCAACGAGCAGCAATCTGAGGACGAAAGAAATTGGGATCTTACCTAAAAATACATTGAGCTTACCAGGCATTCCATCTGGACTATTTTTTACAGATTCGGTTAGCGCTCCAGGCTCATCACCCAATTCCCTGGCAAGTTTCAGACTTCTTTCCATTGGATTAAACTCAAACTGCATGTTGAAAGTAAATTCAGAAGTTTCAGTTCTCACTCCAGGTATGCATTCTGAAGTTTGAAATATTTCTTTCAGCGCTCTTGTTACTGGCTGAAAGTGTACTTCTGAGTTTGAAACCGCTTCCGTCGAGGTTGCAGCTTCCACATTTTCAATTTTCAGCGGAGGCACGATTTCAAGATGAGTTTGGCGCTTTTGACTTTTACGCGCTTTGGCTTGGCTCAGGATCCTTTCCCTGTTTTTCAGGTAATATTCGCGGTTCCGCTGCTTTTTTTCAGCCGTGGTCATGGCGTGACCTCCGCTTTCAATCGGGCACTAAGCCTTGCAAACAGTCCCAGGCAGTAGCCAAAGCTCAGTCTTGGTAGAGCTTCAAGAATGGATTTCAATTGGCACTTGAGCTGATCATTTAGATCAGTTTGGAGAAGCCTCTCAACTTCGGAGCGCAAGCCACGCTCGTCAGTAGGCAGGTTGAAATCAGGGTCGATGCCCAGGCGCTTCTTTGCCTTGTTGATAGGATCCTGAAGCAAGTGGCGAATGACTTCCTCAGAAGATCCGCCGAAATTTCGCGATTTCTTGTTAATAAACTCTGGAATTTCATCGAGCACCTGACCCAACTCGCGCTCGCTCTGTGCTTTCATCAGGGCAAGACCAGCTTTTTCAACAATCTCAGCCTTATTTTTCAGGGCACAGTCAAGCCCGCTGAATAGGAAGCAGATGCTTTTGGCGCGTGACGTGATATATGGATCGGACGTAATCACCAGCAGGCGTTCCATGTAGAATATTTCGTTCCCCCGAATCCGAATATACTCCTTTAGAAAGCGCTCCTTTTCACCCTTGGAAACAGGGATCTTCACCAGTTCTTCCCAGGCAACCACGATGCGATCCACTTCACCCTTCATCGTGAAGATGTCCCGACCGGAAAAAGAATCGGGTGAATCAGGATTTTCGTCTGGGACTTTGGGAAGGGAATTAGGGGCCGTCTGAAACATAGGGGCGGTTTGCTCTAAGACGGCCTCCCCATTTTCCGGCTGGGAGGGAGGGCTATACGAGACGATGGGGTAAGTGTGGCCATCAAACGAATCACCCACAGCACGCTTGCGGATACTCTGAATGTGCTTGCGACTTTCCATCACATCCTGAAAAAATTCAAAGGCTATCGGCGCCAAATAGTAATCATTCGAACTTTGTTGGTATTTTCCCTGATAGTTCAGAGCGCGTACCGCTTTGACTTTGACGTATCCCTTCTTCTCCAACGATCGAAGTTTTTTCCTGACAGTCGATTCGCTGATCTTGGTCGAGCGCGAAATGGTTGCAATGGAAGGAAAGGCAGGATGATCAAGAAAGCCTTTATCGAACGGCAAGAGTGACCCTATATAGGTCAAAATGCTGTGCTCATAGTGGTCGATGTCGGCGAGATGATCGAAGGCCCTTAGATAGCGGCCGCCTGAAAATACTGGATGATCCAATGGAAAAAGTTGACGCAAATTTGACATGATTCCCTCAATCCTTGAGGGAGCAACCGGCAGGTTGAAAAGCAGGCATAAGTCGCCTATCATCCGTGCAATGGAATGACGGGGTCTGCTTTGTCGAAATTGCCAGGCTCCGTTGTTTCAGGAAGCTGGAGGTGCGAACTCCGGCTTCCACAAAAGCCTTCAGTGCTTCTCTCTTAAATCTTCAAAGCACTTCGATGCTAAAGCAGATCCGAAACCTAGTGGAACACCACGGCACGGATTGGAACGGCATTGAGACTAAAAAAATTACTAAATGCCCCAGGTTACCTCATCTCGAAAATCTGCAATCGCAGCTCGAAAATTGTCGATTTTTGCCCACCAGAATCCCAAGCGAGGAAAGCCTCCCAGGCCTTCCTCTTTTTCTTTCTTCCCTGGCTATCTCCAAGACTATATCTTTGATCCGTCAAAAGATCAGATCGAAAACAATTTGTTTTGACCTGGCCCGTGGTTTTGAATAAAAGAAACCGGCGTCAGTTGGCGCATCCGAGCCGGGGAGTTATCGTGTTCAATAAGTTAAATCGGACTCACGTTATTCTATTATTGGCGGCCTTTCCACTGGTCCAGCTTCTTTTTCTGTGGAACGTCCTGCCGCTGCCTCCCGTCGGTCAGCATGTGTGGAGACAGGTGACGGGACTCGCCTTTGCGCGCAACTATGCTTTTGAACATGCCCCCTTCTTTCTTCCCAGGCAGGACATTCGTGTCGGTCTCGCCGATAACGGCATCGTCTATCATGAATTTCCTTTGATCTATTGGATCGTGGGCAAGCTGTACCAAATCTTTGGCTTTCACTTTGAAATCGGTCGTGCACTGGCCTTCTGCGTGAATATCATCGGCGTGCCTGGAAGTTATGTCCTGGCGCGACAGCTCGATTATTCCAAGCGCCGCTCGCTCGCTTTTGCGCTTTTTTACTGTTTTTCGCCGCTTTTCTTTTATTACACGACGACCCTGCTGCCGGACCTCACGGCGCTGAACTTTTTTATCTGCGGCGTGGCTCTGGTTCTCTATGCGAATCGCGAGTCGATGAAGACCCTCGCGTACTTCGCGGGCGTTTTGCTGATCGCTCTGGCCGTGCTCACCAAACCATCGTGGGCCCTTTATGGGCTGCCTCTGCTGGCCGTCTTTTTCAGAAAATTTTGGACCGCAAAGCGTCTACCATCTTTTAAAGAACTCATTCATCCTGCGCTGGCCGGCGTGATTATCCTGGGGCTTTTTCTTTGGCAGTATCTTTATAGTCGCGATCTCCTGGCGGCATCACCCTTGGAACGGGCCATACACGCCCAACTGAAAGTCGCTGAGCGTCCCCAGGGATGGAATGATCTCTGGCGCAATCTTTCGGCCGGCATCGGCAACTGGTTTATGGAAATCAATGTGGGTTGGGGCGCGATTCTGCTATTCCTGACCGGCGCCTGGACTGCGCTGCGGACGGGTATGAATGGAACGTTCTCGCGCCTTTTCTGGTCGCTTTATCTTCTGAGCTTCTGTATCTACGGCTACTTTTTCGTCATGCGCTTTGGTGATCACGACTATTATCTTACAGCGTCCCTCCCCTTGGCCGCTGCTCTCAGCAGCCGAGGCTTCGAGGTCTGGTTCACGCGCAACCGCCTTTGGAAAACCCTGGCCCTTATCCTTGCCCTTCTCTATCCGCTTGCCAGCTACATGAGGATCGAAGGCCGATGGTTTGGCAGTCGTCAGGTCCCAAGAGCCCTTTTGGAAGAGGCCCAGGGCTTTGAGCAGGTGATTCCAGCTGAAGATCGAGTCCTTGTCGTTGGTGACAAGACGCCTCTCACCTATCTATACTACATCAATCGCAAGGGCATCACCTACCTTTCCGTGCTGGATTCCAGTTTCCCTGAGACACTGGAAAAAGGCGATTTCCGCTGGCTTTTGATCGACAAAAAATATGTGGCGACGCCGCCGGTTCAGGTGCTGCAGAAATTCACGCTGGTTCCCGTGAAGCAGATTGATACTCTGGAACTTTATAAGCTCGAACCCGTGGGCCAATAATGATTAAAAATCTGATCATCCTTATCCCTGTGTTTAACGACTGGCCTTCATTCGCCAAGCTGGTCGAAGAAATCAGCCAGTTGAATCGCAAGAATTCTTTGGAATCCATCCATATCCTTGCGATCAACGATGGCTCCACGCTGACCCCGGAAACAAAGTCCCTGGAGCAGCGGCAGGATAAAACCCAGGTTTCCATACTGCACCTGAATCGGAATGTGGGTCATCAGAATGCGATAGCAGCCGGCCTCGGCTGGGTTGCTCAAAGTGAAGAGAACTTCGATGCTGTCGTCATCATGGATGGAGATGGCGAAGACAAGCCGCAGGATATCGCCCAGCTTATCGACAAGGCTGAAGCCAACCCTGGGCATATCGTCATTGCCGCGCGCGGTCGTCGGAACGAGAGCCTGACCTTCCGCATGGGCTACGGTGTTTATAAGCTCCTCTTCCGTCTTTTCACAGGCTTTCGCATCTCATTTGGCAATTTCTCGCTGATCCCCACCAGCTGCCTGACCCAGCTCGTCAACTCACGCGAAATCTGGCACTCCTATGCAGGCGGTGTTTTGCGGTCCCGCATTCCTAGAACCATGGTTCAGATCGATCGCGGCACCCGCTACTACGGTCAGTCCAAGATGAACTTCACCGGCCTCATTCTGCACGGGCTCAGCGCGATATCGGTGTTCGTGGACATCTGCACAGTGCGGGTTTTGATGATGACTTTGGGCTTCATCACCCTGTCCGCCTTGGGCATTGGGACCGTCGTGACGATGAAATTTCTAGGTCTCTCATCCCCGGGCTGGTCATCGACCATGGCTCTTTTGATGCTCGTGATCAGCATGCAATGTGTGCTACTCTCATTCTTCCTGATCTTCATCCTATTCATTTATCGAAACATGAACACGCAGATCCCGGTGAACGCCTCCAACACCCTTGTCAAAGACGTGTCGCACTCAAGCTCTGAGAGAATTTTGTGAGAATGGCTTAGCGGTTCGGAGGAAACGAAGGCAGAGTGCTGCAAGAAGAAAAGAGCGTGAATGTCAAAGAGCGACCAGGATCTTCCTCATGAGATGATCCAGCAGATCACAGAACCACTGACGCGTTTTCTCAAAATCGAAGCCGCAGCAGGCACCATTCTGCTCGGAGCCATGCTCGTGGCCGTGGCGGTGACGAATTCGGTCTGGTCGAGCGCATTCAGCGCGTTCTGGGAGATGAATATTGGCATCCATCTTGGAACCTGGGATCTCAGCCGCCCGCTGCGGGGCTGGATCAATGATGGCCTGATGACCCTCTTCTTTTTCGTCGTTGCCTTGGAACTGAAGCGTGAACTCGTTCGCGGTGAACTGCGGAGCTTTCATATGGCGATGCTGCCCTTGGCGGGCGCCTTGGGCGGCATGCTGTTCCCTGCCTTGCTGTATCTCTTTGTGATGCGCGATACAGCTGAGGTCCACGGCTGGGGAACCGTAATGGCCACGGATACCGCTTTCATGATAGCCTGCCTCGCTATTCTAGGCAGGCGCATCCCTTCGAGCCTTCGGCTTTTTCTTCTGTCGCTTGCTATCTTTGACGATGTTGGTGCGATTCTGGTTGTCGCCTTCGGCTATGGTCATGCGCTTGATTGGACGGCGCTGGGCTTTGGTCTTGCCGGATTTATCGCTGTGGCCGGCTTTACCTGGATGGGCGTGAGAAGTTCCCCCGTTTATTCCCTGTTCGGCGTCGCCATCTGGTTCTGCGTCGACGTTTCCGGCCTTCATCCTACTATCGTAGGTGTCGTGCTGGGATTGATGACTCCGGCTCGGGGATGGGTCAGCGACGAACGCCTGCGCTTCATCTTCGGCAAAGTCCTTTCCTACCCCAGCGGTGACCATTGGAGCGGCGATACAGTCGATCGCCACGATCTTCGTCTCGCAGGAACAGCGGCACGCGAAACGCTCTCACCTGTGGAACGGCTCGAAATAAGGCTGCATCCCTGGGTGGGTTTCGGCATCATGCCCGTCTTTGCGCTGGCGAATGCTGGGGTTGCTTTGTCGCCTGAGTCTTTGGCCCAGCCTCTTACCTATGCCATAATTTTTGCGCTGGTGTGCGGAAAGCCTTTGGGGGTTATATCCATGAGCTGGCTTGCCGTCCGCCTTGGTCTCGCCACACTGTTTGCAAAATTAAACTGGTCTTTGATTGCAGGTGGAAGCCTCTTAACCGGCATAGGCTTCACCATGTCACTCTTCATTGCAGGGCTCGCATTCACCCCATCCTCTCTTGATGCCGCCAAGACTGGAATCCTCGCGGCATCCCTGATCTCGGCCGCAGCCGGACTTCTGGCCTTGACGGTTCTGAGCTCCAGAACGTCGCGTTCCTAACCGTTCGACCGGCGACCAAGAGGAAGCGTAAACGAGAATGTGCTCCCTTGTCCGAGCCGGGAATCCACCCAAATCCGGCCGCGATGAGCTTCCACGATCATCTTGGAAATATAGAGTCCGATTCCAAGACCACTGCGATTCTGCTCGGCAATCTGCCAGAAACGTTCAAAAATCTTTTCCTGCATATCTTCCGGTATACCAGGGCCGGTATCGGAAACGGAGACTTGAACCTCCTCAGCGCGACACTCCACCGATAAGCTCACGTGCCCACCCTTGGGTGTGAATTTGAGAGCATTGCTGATCAGGTTCGCGAGCACCTGGGAAATGCGGTCCTGGTCACAGATGACAAGGGCGTTGGTGTTGGAACAGTTCCGGTGAAGAGAGAGCTTTTTATCAGTGGCCTGATGCTCAAACGTCCTGAAGGAATACTGGATAATGTCATTGAAGTCATGGCGTTCGACTTGCAGGGTCACCTTGCCCGCAGCCATGCGCTCCATATCCAGAATATCGCTGATAAGCCTCAGCGCCTCATGAGCGTTGCGACCGATGAGATCCATATATTCATTCCTGATCTCGTCAGCCGTCCCATCGTGCTCCGCTGACTTCATCAGGTCCACAGCCATGGAGATGGACGCCAGGGGATTTTTAAGGTCATGGCTCACGATGGCCAGGAGTTCCTGCCTGCTCGTGAGAGCTGCTCGGGTTGCGAGATGCCCCTTCATCTCGTCTGAGTGTATATTCGCCGCCCGAAGATATTCATTATCCGTCCATTTTCTTTCGGAGTTAAGATCCTGATCGGTTTCCGTGCGTTCTTCCTGCAACAGCTCGTTCTCAACTCGCTGTTTCTGGCTGCGTTCACGTTCCAAGACCTGATCCATTTGGCATCTCTCACGATCAAGAGCGCTGTCGATCCTTTGCCGCTCCTCCAGAAGCTGCTCATCGACCTGGCTTGCGCCTGACACTGTCCTGTCTATCTTCCGCGAATTGTCGCCCTCGACCCTGATTTGGGTTCGAGTCTCATCAGCCTCTTCGCGGCTTGTTGAGACGGACTCATCAGCATGGCGTTCCAGCCGCTTCTTCGCTTCCAATAAAGACTGATCGGTCTTGGCCCGTTCAGCACTCAAGCTTTGGTCTGTTCGTTCGCGACCATTGGGTGTGGACGTGTCTTCATTCTGGTCTGCTATCATAAATAACCCTTCAATGGCTGCGATCCTGATGGCATTCATATCAAACATTGCCGCCATTTTCAGCAAATTCCATGAGTTTCTCAACGCCATCCTTATGGCGCTCTAAACTCTGTCGTCAAACTCATGAGGTGACTTTATAATCCCGGCCTTTTCTCGCAGCGGTGCAAGACATCGATGAAATCAGTCTTAGGCATAAGGGAAATTGGGACTTCGAAAGACCACTTCTCATAGATCTTCGCCAAAGCATCGGTCTTGGCGAGTCGCTCGATTTCCTCGTCATACAGATCGCGCAGTTTGCGCCCGCGGTTGTTTTTTGTGAAAAGCATGTAAAGGGTGTCGGAGAAAATCTCAGCGCATTCGAATTCATCGCGTGACCCTGGAATAAGATCGAGGGTATCGGACAGCTGCACGAGGTTATCCAGGTAATAATCCACGCGACCGGAAAGCACCATGCGAATGCCCTGCTCACGGCTGGCAATTTCGTGTCCTTTCAGATGCTCTTTGATGTCCTGTGGAAACTCATCAATATAACCCATCGGCCACACACCTATTTTGCTTTGGAGCCGGTCGATCACCGGCGGTTTCAAAGCGCCCTTTCTCTGGAAGATGACTTCCCAGCCCTGAATCAAAGGCTGGCGCGAAATGTAATAACCAGGGATCGGCGTGGTGCCTCCGGTGAAGTCGGCTTTGCCCACCTGGACATTGTGCAGGGCCCGTTTCCACGGCACGGTCTCCCGTTTCACCGTGATGCCTTTCGCCCTGAAGACCTGTTTCACAAGATCCACATAAAGACCTTTGCCCTCTCCATTCACATAGCCTTCCCAGTCGTTGGGTGTATGCCAGACCACTGTTTTCACGGAATGCTGGGCCGATACGGGAAGGGCAGGGACAAATATCAAAAGCCCCAGACATAGACTTCGTATGCGTGGCAGGTTTTTCATCCGCCTCTCCGACTATGAACCCACGAGTGAATCTAGTCCCAATAAACATAATGCTCGGAACGCTGCCAAGTAAATTATCCTGAATTCACTGAGCTGCAAGAGTTTCGTGGATCCAAACCTTGGTTAACTATAGCCATGGTTATTTTTCATTCGGCAGACGGGCCCGGGGGGCTCAATTTGATCTTTCCGAGGACCCTGATCAGAGGTAGCCTGGATGGGCAAGACGGGAGGTCCTCATCCATGGCGCACAGCTTTGTCCGGACAGTGTTCACGTTGGTCTTGAGTTTGCTGCTTCCCACGTGGGCTTTGGGAACAGACCCGGCCCCCCGGTGGCTTGAGCTTCACCTGGGTACGATTGGAGCGGCCTCCGCAGATATCCTGAAAAGCGCCTTCAATGAGATCGGAAGAGAGAAGATGGAAGGGCTCCTCATCGTTCTGGATACGCCCGGCGGATCCCTCGATGCCACGCGCACCATGGTCCAGGATATTATGGGGTCCACTGTTCCTGTCGTGGTCTGGGTCGGCCCTGATGGCGCGCATGCAGGCAGTGCCGGGACTTTTATCACTCTGGCCGCGCATGTGGCAAGCATGGCACCGGGAACGAATATCGGCGCAGCGCATCCAATCGAAATCGGTGGTGGGGATATCGATGGCCCGTCCGACCTGCGTTCCAAGGTGGAAAACGATACGGTCGCTTTTATTCAGTCCATCGCCGGAACCCGCGGCAGGAACCAGGAGATGGCCGCGTCCTTCGTCCGCAATTCCCTGGCTATCACCGCGAAGGAAGCCCTGGAAAACAAGGTGATAGATGTGATCGCGCCGGATATTAAAACGCTGATGAAGGGTATTGATGGGCGCGAAGTGAAGATAGGGGAGACCACGAAAACTCTGCAAACCGCTGGCGCCGAACTTGTCACCTTCCAAAGGAGTTTTCGCCACGAGCTTTTGGAAATCCTCAGCAATCCCAATCTTTTTTATCTCCTCTTCATCGTCGGTCTGCTAGGCCTTGCTTTTGAAATCACCCACCCCGGCGTCATCGCTCCCGGCGTGGTGGGCGCCATCTGTCTGCTGCTGGCTCTGATTGCCTCCTCGGTATTGCCAGTCAACTTCGGAGCCATGCTCCTGATCCTGGCCAGCGTCGTCTTTATGGTGGCGGAAATATTCCTGCCGAGCTTTGGAGCTTTGGGAATCGGAGGCTTGATCGGCTTTGTTACGGGATCCATTCTTCTGATCGACGATAAAGCGGAGCCTGGCATGCGCATCTCGCGCTGGCTGATCATTCCATCGGCCCTGTTTCTGCTCCTATTTTTCCTGGGCCTGGGTTGGCTCGTCATGCGGAACATGCGCGCCAAGCCCAAGACGGGAGTGGAAACTCTTTTAGGAGCGGAAGTCGAAGCGGTCGAATACTTCATTGACGGCCATGGTCGCGTCCGCATATTCGGAGAATACTGGAATGCCACGGAAGTGAATCATCAAACCGTCAAGCCGGGCGACCGACTTTTGGTTGAAGAGATTGAGGGACTGAATCTGAAGCTAAGGCTCCTGCCATCGACACGAAAGGATTGACTATGGAATACTCCATGCTGGTTTTACTGCTCATCGTTATTCTTCTGCTCATCAGCTCTGCGGTCCGCATCATCCCGGAATACCAAAGAGCCATTGTCTTTCGATTGGGACGTGCCTTGAATGTGCCGAAGGGGCCCGGCATCATCTTTCTGATTCCCGGTGTGGATCGCATCGAAGCGCGCGTGTCCACGCGAATCGTGACCATGGACATAGATCCTCAGGATGTTATCACCCGCGATAACATCTCGCTGAAGGTGAATGCCGTCGTCTATTTTAAAGTCGTCGACAGCATGAAGGCCGTCATCAATGTGGAAAATTACCTTTATGCCACCGCCCAGCTTTCCCAGACGCATCTGCGTTCTGTATTGGGCGAACATTCCCTGGACGAGCTCCTCGCCGAACGGGATAAGATCAACCTGCACCTGCAGCGTATTCTCGATCAAAACACCGACTCCTGGGGCATAAAAGTCGTGGCTGTCGAGGTGAAACATGTCGACCTTCCACCGGATCAGCAAAGGGCCATGGCTCGTCAGGCGGAAGCCGAGCGGGAACGTCGCGCCAAAGTTATTGCCGCGGAAGGGGAGTTCCAGGCGGCGCAAACCCTCAAAAATGCTGCGGATTTGATCTCCAATAATTCCACGGCCTTGCAGCTCCGTTATCTGCAAACCATGGCCGATATGGCGACTTCGAACAACGCAAAAACGCTGTTCTTTCCCATTCCGATCGATTTACTGGAGGCGTTTCAGAATATGAAGCCGCGGAAGGAATGAGACGCGCAGCGAACTCATGACTTTTGGGGGCTCTTCTGCTAGGGTGTTCTCGCCACGGATCCTAGGGAGAGCCACGCCATGTCCAAACCCAAACGTCAACCCGAGACGCCTGCTGCCAGCCTTGATCTGAATAACACCAAGGTCGCCTTTGCCTCGCTCAGCGATGGTCAACTGCAGCAGGCTATTTTTCTTTTCCGCGTCATCGGCAGTCCGACTGTAGTGAAACTCGGTCCGACCTTGGCCGGACTCTCGCTCAAACTGCGTCTGCCCGTGCAGGGCCTGATCAAAAAAACCATCTTTTCCCATTTCTGCGGCGGGGAAACCATCCCTGATTGCCTGCCCCGCATCCAGCAGCTGGGTTCGAAGAATGTAGGCACCATCCTTGATTTTGCCCGTGAAGGTGGAGGCAAGGATGCGGACTTTGATATCGTCACGCAGGAAATCATCCGAACCATCGACATGGCCGCGCAGCATCGCAAGATGATACCCTTTGCGGTCTTCAAACCCACAGGCGTGGCCTCACTTGATCTTTTGGCGAAGGTCGATCGCGGTGATGTGCTGAGCGTGGATGAGCAGTCGGCTTATGCCCGCGTTCAGGGCCGTTTCGCAGCGATCTGCGAGCATGCTGCGAAAAAGCGCGTGCGCATCATGATCGATGCCGAGGAATCCTGGATTCAAAAAGCGGTCGATACCCTGGCCATGGATCTGATGGCTCGATTGAATAAAGAGGAAGCCATCGTCTTCAACACCATCCAGCTCTATCGCCATGATCGTTTGGAATTCATCAAGGCCTGTCATGAGACGGCGAAGGCGCAGGGCTTTCAGCTCGGCTTCAAACTCGTGCGGGGCGCCTATCTGGAAAAAGAGAACGACAAGGCAGCCGAAGACGGCCGTCCGTCGCCCATCAATCCAACCAAGGAAGCCACCGACCGCGAGTATAACGAAGCCTTGAAATTCTGCGTGGCCAACGTCGATCGCATCGCCATCTGCGCAGGAACGCATAATGAGGATTCCGTGCGTCTTCTGGTTGACCTGATGGCCCAACACCAGATCGCTGCGAATGATGAACGCATACACTTCGCTCAGCTGCTCGGGATGAGCGATAACATCAGCTTCAACCTTGCCGCATCCGGTTACCTTGTTGCCAAGTATGTTCCTTATGGAACGGTGGCGGAACTTCTGCCCTATCTTACAAGGCGCGCTCAGGAAAATTCCTCGGTGCTGGGCCAGAGCAGTCGCGAGCTCGATCTTTTGAATCGCGAATGGGCTCGACGTAAAGCCGCAAAGTAAATCTCCAACTGCATTATCGGGGCGGGCAGTTCTTGCCCTCCTTATACTACCCATGCCTCGTGTTACACTCTTTACAAGGCTTGATGGCATTCATGCGTAAGAAATCGGCTTCGTTTTCCGATTTCTGCGTTACGAAAATTCATCGTAATTACCAATAATTGCGCTCAAGTCCGCGTTGCTCCCAGCGAATGTTTAAGGTTTGGAACCGTTTCACCGAACTATTTCGTTATAGGAAGGTTTCCCCGTGCGGGAAGCTTGATTAGAGGTCAACCTATGAAATTTCGATTCGTACGCACGCGTCTTCTTCTGACAACTCTGCTGATGAGCCTGGCACCGGCCACGTTCGCCATCGACCTGAAGCCCGAAGAGATTCGTGGTAAAGGGCAGCAGTCCCCTGTGACTATTCTCCAGAATCGCTACTTTACCAAAGCGCTGCGCCCTGAGCTGGGTGTTTCCTATGGAACCATCACTAATGAAGCTTATACCGATACCACGCTCTTGGGCTTCCGGGGCGCGATGTTTCTGAATGAGTGGATCGGTGTCGAGCTGCAGTCGATGACGGCCAAGGTCGCGGATTCTGATGACCGCAAGGCTCTGCGCCGGATCACCTACTACCGTCGCGAGGCGGATGGCTCGTTCGTTCAGGGGATTTTGGATCCTGAAGTCAACCAGATCAAGAAAATCATCGACACCAGTGCGATTCTTGCTCCGTTTTACGGAAAGCTCAACCTTGCCGACTTCCTGATCGTTTACTCCGATGTTTACTTCACAGCAGGCCTGTCGCGTGTCAGCACGGATCAGGGCGATCTGAATGCTCTGAACTACGGCGCGGGTCAAAGGTTCTATTGGGCCAAGGCCCTTTCGATGCGCATCGACTTCAAAGCGCGCAGTTACACAGAAACACGAAATGGTGCGGACTATCGCAAGAATACCTATAGCGTCGACTTCGGTCTGAGCTACTACCTGTTTTAAATAGTCCAAGCCTGGGGTGGGAGCGTAATGTTAGTGAAAAATATAAAAAGCTTGATACTGATAGCCGGGCTGGTGTCGACACCGCTTTGGGCGCAGAAAAACACGACGAAAGCGGTTCCGAAGAAACCGGCGGCCGGCAAGCAGGTTTTTGTCCAGGGACAGGTCAATCCTGTGACCAATAGACGTCTGCTCGCAGTTTTCGAAAAGTATCGTCGCGGCGAGCTTCAAAAGCGCCCGGCCTGGGACGCTTTGGATACCTTCGTTCCGAAACTGAGCGAGCTGACGCTCGATAATCGTCTGGCCTATGAGCAGGTCCGCGCTGAACTTCTCTTCCTGGCCGGTTATCCCCTTCTGGCCTCGGAGCATGCGATCCGGGCTTTGGCGCTGGCTCAGGTGCCTTATGATGAAAAACATAAACCGCTCTGGGAGATTCTTTGGAAAACATCCAAAGTCAAACCCATTCAGTATCTTCTGGAAGAACTGGGGGGCAACCTCGGCTTCCGGGAAGGTAATCCACCCTCGTTTGGCAACAACTGGAACTATATCCTGGCCAACGCCTTTGCCGCGAAAAACGATACCGCGGCAGCCAAGAAAGCCTATGATAAGATCGTGATGCAGGATCGCTATTTCATGCCGGCTCAGTATCAGCTGGGTCTGATTGCGATCAAGATGAATCAGCCGCAGCAGGCGGAGGCATACTTCCGCGCTGTCCTGAATCCTGCGGCCCAGGATCTTGCCGAGCTTCGCCGTTATGAAATGGCGGAAATGCTCAACTACACGCACATGGCCCTGGCCCGACTCTATTACCAGGAGCGCCGCTTCATCGAATCCGCTCAGGAATACCGTTTGATTCGTCGCAGCAGCGTGCTCTTCTATGACGCCATCTTCGAACAGGCCTGGGCTTTGTTCATGGCCGGTAGCGTGAAGCACGCATTGGGCGCGCTTTACTCCTCGCACTCGCCTTACTTCGAGGATCGCTTCAATCCCGAAGGCAAGGTTTTGGAATCCATGATTTACTATTGGGTTTGCCGCTATGATGATGCCCGGAATTCGCTGGCGGACTTCGCGGACAAACACCGTGATGCCGTCGCCAACCTCGGGACCTTCCTCGATCGGCAACGCCTGAGCCCGGACGCCGCCTATCAGCTGTTTGAAAACCTGATCACGGGCGTGTCCGGCGAATCCATCGGGATTCCCATCAACGTTTTGAATACCGCCGCCCATAGCGATGTGATGCTGCTCGTGCGCGATCAGTATGCGACGCTCATCGAGGAGCTGAATGCCCTTGAAACATACGGCATCTATGGATCCCTGCCCGACATCGAGCCCTATAAGCAGATGCTCCTCGGACGGGCCGCCATCATGCGGACCGAGATCGGCTCGCGCTTCCTGGGCGAGCTGCGGAACCTCAAGGATCACTTTGATGAGCTTTATGACCAATCCCAGTTCCTCTATCTTGAACTGCTCATGAGCCAGAAGGATCAAATCCTTGGCAAAGAGCTGCACGGCGATAGCAAGCTGTCGAAGGTTACGGATAAGGATGCTGTGACCGGCTGGAGTCGCAAGACGCAAAGCTGGGAAGACGATAAGTTTGAATACTGGTGGGACGAGATCGGTTACCAGATCATTGACGTGGAACCCGAGTGTAAACTCTAAGCACTAAGGTTACGGCAAAGGGGAAGTTATGAAATTGAACAGCATCACAAAAACTCTGGCCCTGCCCATTCTTGCGCTGGCTCTTGCGAGCGGCGGCATGGATGGATACGCTGCCCCCAAAAAAGAGAAAGCGAAGCTGGCGAAGGATGCCGCCCCGGCCAAGGGTGACATGAACGATTACTTTGCCGAGAGTCGCCAGGGCGTATCGCCTGAAAAGCTGAGGGAGGCGGACGCGCTGCGCATGCAGACCGTCGCCAGTATCCATAAGCTTCTGGCCACACCGAACATGCAGGCGAACCGCAAGTTCGAGCTCTACCTGCGCCTCGGTGAACTTCATTCCGAACGCGCGGAGTATATCCGCGATATGGAAATGAAGGATTATGAAACCAAATACGAAGCCTGGAAGAAGACGAAAAAAGGTGCCGAACCACAGCTGACCACCAAATCGTCCCAGGCTGAACTCCTGAAGAGTACGGAAGCCTTCCGTAAGCTCGTCAAGGAATTCCCGAAGCATCCCCGTACCGATGCAGCCCTCTATTCCCTGGCCAAGACCCTTTTGCTGCTGGAGAACGACAACGCTGTTCTTTACTTCAACCAGCTCGTGAATCAGCATAAGGATTCCATGCTGCTGGCGGACACCTACCTGGCCCTGGGTGAATTCTACTTCTATAAGCACGACATGGAAAAGGCCAAGGACAACTACAAAAACGCGATGGAAGCATCCAAGGGCAAGCCTGATAAGGAAGCCAAGGTCTATCCCTTCGCGGTCTATAAGTTAGGCTGGGCCTACTACAACTCCAAGGTCAAATCCGACAAGGAAACCATGGAGAACGTCGACAAGGGCATCGCAGCCTTCAAATTGGCCATCAAAATCGCCGAGAAGGACAAGGATAGTCCGGGTAACTTCAACCTGCGTCAGGAAGCGATCAATGACCTGATCATGGTCTATGCGGAGACCGAGAAGATCGACGAGGCGATGGAATACTTCAACCGTATCGGCGAGAAGGAATCCTTCTACGATATGCTCGAACGCCTTGGTAACATCTATGAGGACAACGGGGAAAACACCAAAGCCATCGACGTGTTCGGTCGTTTGCTGGCGGAATCGCCCACGCGCCCCAGAAACCCTGAAATTCACGCGAAACTGGCAAAACTCTATGATACGACGCTGAATGCGGCCGCCCTGGTCGACAACATGAAGCGCATGAAGGCCCTCTACGTGGACGCTGGCAGCAAGTGGATTGCCGCCAACGCCACCAAGAAGGATGTCCTGGATGAAGCCGTAGAGAAAACCAGAAAGAACATCCACCGCTACGGTACCCTTTATCATCAGCAGGGTCAGAAGCTGAAGAAAAAGCCCATGCTCGCCACGGCGGCGGAACTCTATAAACTCTATCTGGCCACCTTCCCCAAAACGGAAGATGCCTATGAGCTGCGTTACTACCTTGCGGATATCTACTTCCAGTTCGAGCAGTTTGAAAACGCGGCTGACGAATACTATACCGTCACCCAGGAACGTCCCAAGGATGGCAAGTATCTGAAGGAATCCGCCTTCAATGCTGTCGTCGCCATCAAGAAAATCGACGAAGCCACCACCTATCAGAAGCTTCCCCCGTTGGGCCAGGTCTCGAAGCCGATCCCCTTGCCCCGCGTGAAGCAGAAGATGGTGACCATGATCGACAACTATGCCGCTCTTCTCCCGAAAGAGAAAGAAGGCTTCCCTATGCGCTATACAGCAGCCATGACCTGGTTTGAGTATGGCCACTATCCGGAAGGCCTGAAGCGCTTTGAAAGTATCGGGATGGATATCCCCGATACGACCCAGGGCAAGAGCGCGATCAAAATGATCCTGACGTTCTATGCCGAACGCAAGGACTGGGAGAACCTCGTCAGGTACTCGAAGAAGTATTATGACAACAAGGCGATCGTAGCGACCAGCCTGAAGGATGATCTGATCAAGGCGATGAAAACCGGCGTGTTCTCCCTGGGTCTTCAGCAGAACAAGGAAAACAAGCTGGCGGAAGCCGCCAAGACCTTCGAATCCTTCCAGTCGCAGTTCCCTCAGGATGAAAGTGCCGACGCAGCTCTTTACAATGCCTCGACCGCTTACTACAAGCTGGCCAAGGTCGAAGATGCTCTGCGCGTGGGTCACCTCCTGCTGAAGGAATATCCGAAATCCAAGCTCGCGCCCAAAGTGTCCTTGGATATGGCCCAGACCAACGAATCGCTGGCCGACTTTGATCAGGCTGCCAAGCTCTATAAGTACTACGGTCTGAACTTCAGCAAGGAAGCCGACTCGGTCAAGGCTCTTTACAACGCCGCCACTCTCTATCGCGGTCTGAAGGATTATCCGGAATCCATCAACCTTTATAAAAAATTCATCTCGCTGCATGGCAAGGACAACCTCGCTCGCACGGCCGTCCTCCAGATCGCCGAGATGAATGAACTGAACAAAACCTGGGGTGAAGCCACCCAGTATTACAATCAGTATGCCGGCCTCTGGCCCGATCGTTCGGAGCAAAACCTCGTGGCCCGCGCCCGTCTCGCCAAGATCGCTCTGGTCAGCGGCAACCGCGCCAACGGCCTGAAGGAAATCCGTCGTCTTCAGAAGGATCTGACGACTAAGGACGCGCCTCCAGCTCTGGAAGCCCGTCGGATCGCAGCCGCCGCCTTGATTGATGACATCGAGAATGATTACAAGAATTTCACGGAAATTCGCGTCACGGATGCCGCCCGCATTGAAAAGGAAATGGCGAGCAAGCAGGAACGGCTCGTGGGACTTGTGGCTCGCTATCAGGAAGTGATTGAACTGGGCAGCGGCGAACACACCGTGTCCTCGCTCTATCACCTGGGTGTGATGCACGAGAACTTCGCCAAGGTCCTCTTCGATGCGCCAGCGCCGAAAGGGGCCAATCAAAAGGCCATCGACGATTATCGCAGCTCCATCGAAAAGGTGGCTTTCCCCCTGCGTGATGAGAGCAACAAGTTCTTCGAAGCCGCCTTCAAGCGTTCGCAGGAGGTTCAGACCTTCACCGAATGGACGCGGAAGGCTTATGAGAAGATGGTGGAACTGCAGCCTGATAAATATCCGGCTGTTGTCGAGAAAACCACTTCGCCCACGTATATGTCGCATGTGATGGTCTGGGACGAATCCGTCGCCGACCTCGCGAACTGAAAGCTGGAGGAAGCCTGACATGAAAAAACTGATCTCCATCGCACTCCTGGGCGTACTCGGCTTGAATCAGGGCTGCAGCACCACAGGACAGGTCGCGAGGATCGACAAGGAAAAGCGGAAGTTCGAACTGCAAAGCCAGGACGATACCAAATCCGCGATGATGACGAACGAAGAGGGGACCACCCAGTCCCTCGTTATGAAGCTGGAAAAGCGTCTGCAGGCCAACCCTCGGGACCTGAATGCGCATATCAACCTGTCCCAGACTTATCTGGCCATGGGTCGCTATGATCGTTCAGAAAAATCCTGCCGCGACGCGCTGCGGATTGATCCCCGTAATGAAACATCCCGGAAGATCCTGGCTCAGATTTACTATCGTCGGGGTAATCTGGAGATGGCCAACATCATCCTGAACGGCCTTGACGCCATCAACAGTAAGGACAGCCAGATCCTGAACCTTTTGGGCATGATCGCTCTGCGGCAAAACAAGCCTGAATTCGCCCTGCAGGCCTTCCAGGAAGCTCTGAAGAACAATCCCTCGGACATTGCGGTCCGTATGAACCTCGGCGTGCTTTATGTCCACTACCGTCAGCTGGGTCTGGCCGCAGTGGAGTTTGAGCGCATCCTGAAGGTGATGCCCGAGCACCCCGATGCCAATCTTCATATGGCCATTATCGAATCGAATCGCGGCAACCTCGAAAAGGCTGAAGAGCTTTATCAGAAGGTGCTGGGCATGTCGAAGAATAACCCCGTGGCCATCTTTAACATGGCCGTGGTGGAAGAGCGTCGGAAGAACTTCGATAAAGCAATTGATTATCTGAAGCGTTACCTCGACACCGACTTCGCCAAGAAGAAAAACAATCAGGAAGTCTTCGCTCTGATTGAAAAGGTCCGCTCGGAAAAGGAAGCCGCCACCGGCAAACGCGTATCGGATGATGACATCATGAAGCTCGCAGCCAAGGCTCGGGCCGGCGGGGGACCTGCCTCGGCTTCGACCAAGGATAAAGAGTTCGTGGATGCCGATCCACGCAACCAGGAAATGGAAGCCTCGCGCGCGGCACCTGCTCAACCGCAGACTCAGTCGGGCTCGACTCCTGCGGCGTCCCAGGCGGCGATCAATACCGACGGCACCACAACAGCGCCTGCGCCCGCGGCCAAAGCGGAAAAGCCCAAGGCCGAAACCAGGAAGAAAAAATCCTATCGCAATGACGAAGAAGAGATTGACGATCTGGAGAAACAGCTTAAATGAGGCGGCAGCATGAAAATCATATTCGCTTTGATGCTTACAGTGTTCGCGGTCAACATTCAGGCTGCTGAAAAGGAGAAAGGCAAGCCGAAGGAAGGGAATTTCCAGACGAACATGGACTTTGACTCGTCCATGATCGACGGGAAAATGAAGGCTCCGTCGGGCTTCTTCCTGCAGGGCCGCAATAAGCAGAGTTTGAGCAACATGGTGAAACTGCGTTCGAACTTCAGCGGCAAGCTGCGGGATTCGGAAGCGGCTGTGAAAGCCCTCATCAAGTAAAAGGCGAAGCATGCGGCTTTTGATCATGCGTTCACTGCTTCTTATAGCGGCAGGCCTGAGCCTCGCCGCATGCGCAACCACGCCTCCTGCGAGCGAGGTCCGCACGGTATCCCTGCCGCCTGCTCCTCCGCCTCCTCCCGCACCTCCTGTGAACGTGGTGGCGGCGCCCTTGCCTCAGGATCATCAGGATACGCTGGAAACAGCGCCTTCAGCCCCGATTCCGGCCCGAAAATTCAAGTTGGAGTGCACATCCGGCGTCAAGGTCACAGGTCAGGTGGACCGCTGGTCCCCCCTTTCCACATGCCCGAGCGGTTATGAGGTGACCGGATTAAGCCGCATTGATCTGCAGGGAGACCACAACCGGCCCAATCTTCATGTCAATGATTTCATCTGCGATGATCGAGGCTGCAAGGCCTGGTGCATCGGTGATGGATGCACCGTCGAGGCCCGCTGCTGCCGGGTGAGTGAAGAAGGTCCTAAGAGTGCAGGACCCTAAACGCGCAGGTCAGACGTGACCTGCCGCACGACCCTGCGAAACGATTCGACCGTCTCCCGCTTTTTCACATGCGACCGCCCGCTGACCTGTTTTTTCCCCTGCACATAAACGCTCTCAATAAGCCCCTGATCGCCGGCATACATGGCAATGCCAAGGACATTCGAAACAGGCCGCTCCACCAGCCGATCATGCCCGCTATCGAGCACAATCGCATCAAAGGGCTGGCCCACGGAAAAAGCGTCTCCGAGAAGGCCTAAAGCCTTGCGTCCGGCCCTTTGCACATGATCAAAGAGGATCTGTCCCGAATCCATCCGTTCCGCATCACAGAGCAGGTTGCGCTTCTCCATAAATAACCGATGCACGATCTCCGGATAACGCGCCTCCCCAAAGGGGCAAAGGCTCACGTGCGAATCGGTGCCGATACAGAAGTTGCCACCCTGGCCGAAAAATTCGGGGAAGGGGAAAATGCCATCGCCCAGGTTGCCCTCGGTGGAGGGGCAAAGAACGACCGTGGCTTTCGAAGCCACGAGCTTTTTGATCTCAAGGGTATTGATATGCGTGGCGTGAACAAGGTTATGGTGATCGGACAGTGGAATATTATCGTAAAGCCAATCCACCGCCCGGCAATGATAAGCCTGCTCGAAAGCGATCGCATCGGTGGACTGCTCGGACACATGAAAATGCGCAGGTCCAAGGGCCCAATGGGTTCCCAGGATGGTCTTGATATCCCGGGGAGGCGCCGCACGCATCGAATGCACGCCATAGCCAACGAGAACCTCGGGATATTCCTTCCGATTCACATTCGCAATATTTTCCAAAAGGGCGAGATATTCATCGGTATCCTTGCAATAAAACCGGCGCTGCCTTGGCTGAATCGCTTGGCCTGGCGCTGACTGATGATAGTAAACAGGCACCAGAGTCAAACGAATCCCGGCCCGTCGAGCCGCTTCCATGATGGCCACGGACAGTTGCGCAGGCTGCGCATAGTGCTGACCGGACTTGTCATGATGCAGATAATGAAATTCACAGACCGATGTATAGCCGTACTCCAAGAGCGTCTGGTAAAAACGCGTCGTGATATCAAGGAGCTGCTCAGGATCGAGCACACCGGCGAGCTGATACATTTTCTCGCGCCAGGACCAGAAATCATCCTTCTCATGACCGGGTTCCAAACGCTCGGCCATGCCGCTCATCAGATACTGAAAGGAGTGCGAGTGCCCATTGGCAAAACCCGGCAGAAGATAACCGGGATTTTTTTCAGTCACAGGAAGGGACGGAGCATCGTCACCGATCGCACTGATCCGTCCCAGGTCGTCCACTGTCACATAACAGGGCGTGAGCCACTGACCGTCGACATAGCCCGCTTTGAACTGCAAAACCTGAGTCATGGCAAGGCCTCCAGGACGGTGGAAAGTTCCAGAAATGCATCCGTCAGAACCTTTTGCACCTGGGCGCATTTTTTGGGATCGAGGCGCGTACGGGCGTCGTTCATATAAACATCCTGCGACATTTCCAATTGAATCGCATGCACGCGCTTTTCAGGCATTCCATAGGCCCTTGTGATCTGCCCGCCCTTGAAAGGCTGATTATGGGCGATCTGAAAGGGCGATTGTTTAAGAACGCGCAGCAGGGCATCACTCAAGGCCTTGTCCGCGCTGCCGCCATCGCGATCACCGACGATCATATCGGCAAAGGGATCCGGAGCCAGCGACGGCACCGAACGGCGAATGGAATGCGCATCGAACAGCAGCACATGCTTGAAGTTTTTATGCGCCTCGTGAATGAGATCCTGCAGGGCGGCATGATAAGGCTGATAGTAAAGGTGTCCGCGACGCTCGCGTTCGGCGGCATCGGGCCTTTGCGCGAGTTCATAGAGCTCGACACCATCAAAGGTGGTCAGAGGCATCGCATCGGTTTGCCGTCTGTGATCGGTATAAAGAGCCGGACCTTCCATTGGGCGATTCAGATCCACCACATAGCGGCTCAGGCGCGCCTGGATCATCGGAATCCCGAGACTCGGGCAGAATGCATAAAGTTCCGGAACAAACCAGTCCGTGTCCGGGAGCTTATGCAGAATATCGGGTCTTAGCGTTTGAGCCACTTCTTCAGGCACATCGGTTCCTGCATGCGGAACGCTGACGATAATGGGCCTTCGTGCTGCTTCAGCAGGCCTAAGATGATAGACAGGGAAAGACATAACGGGCCTCGACTTCGGAAGGAACTTTTGAGGTCCCTATCTTAGCGCGAGGCCCAGGAGATTTGCAAAGGCTAAGACCGGTCAAGGCTCAGAGCCTCATAACCATTTGGTCTCAAGCTCTTTTTTGGTGAGGGGATAGGTCTTATGCAACTCCGCCAGGACTTCCGATGCATTTTCGACTTTACCGCTGCGTCCCATCACTTCCAATTGCTCAGCCAATTTCATCATCATCATGGCACCCAGGTTGCCTGAAGTGCCCTTGAGAGCATGGCCGGATCGCTCGACTTTCACAGGATCCTTGGCGGCAACGGCTGCATCGAGTTCAACCAGGAGCGCAGGACAACGCTGAAAGAAAATATTGAGCAGCTCCTTGAAGAAGTCATCCTCATCATCAGGCTCGCCGAGGTTCTTGATGGCTTGGAGTTTCTGCGCATCAATGATCGGCCAGGCTTCGTCCAGCTTAGGAGCCGCACCCATATTTTCATCCTCTTCCAGAAAAAATCAGGAGGCCGCATCCAGGTGCTGCTGACCCTGACCCAGGTATTTCAGATAGAAGCCCACACCGTATTTGGTTTCGATCACGACGTTGTCCGACACATCCTTCAGGAGTTGACGAACAGCGTGCAGTTTGCGGTGCAGCGCGTTATCTGTAACCTTGATCTGGCCCCAGCAACGCATTTTCAAAGCATCCTTCTCGACGATGGCGCCTTCGGTATTCGCAAGGCAGGCCAGAAGGTTGACTTCGATGGGGGAGGCAAAGCGTTTGCCCGATGGACCTTCGACTGTGCGATGAGCCGAGTCGATGGTGATGTCGCCGAATTCCACGACTTCCTTGGCCGCCTTCTGAGCCGCATCCGCCATGCGCAGTTTGAAACGCGCATCGACTTCATCGGGGATCAGGGGCTTGCGAATAAAATCATCCGCTCCGGAATTCAATGCTTTCACAATGCTGGTTTCCGCCGGAGTGCCGGTGATCACCAGGATTGGGCAGAAGGGCCATGCAGCGCGCAGATTGGGCAAAATATCCAATCCGGTCCGGCCATTACCCAAATGGATGTCAATAAAGACTGCGATGGGGTGCAATTCATCGACTTTGGCCAAAAGCTCCTCGGGATCCTTCATCCCAACGGTGCGAATTTTGGTTGAGCGTTCGATGATCTGATGCACCATGACATCATCGTCCAGGGTAATTGTGTAGGTATCACTTGGGTTGCCTTTCATGTCCGCATCCTTCACTTAGGGCGTTGAACCTTTATCTAGGTAAAGAATCGGTGCCGACCCGGCAATTTTTAACCCGGGAAAGTTTTTTCCCAGGCAGAAAGTTCCTCCTTGAACGTAAGATCTCCAAATTCTTACAGAAATAGAGTTGAGGAATTTTTTGCCCAGGGCCTAAGTGGGCACGTATTTCCCGCCAGCAAGGGGGGTCGAGGCAGGCCTGCGGAAGGATTCAAATCGATAACTTAGCGCAAGCAAGCGGAAAACCTGAATATTTTTCAAAAGCGAAAAAAGAGCCAACTCGGGCTTGACTACGCAACTCTGACTCATATATAAATCAGTCAACCCGGCACCCCCGGGGATGCTCTTCTCCTGTTGCTGTTGCTCTTATTGCTGCTGTTGCTGTTGAGGTTTCCCATGTTTGGCCGCACACTTACTCTTCTGTTCGCCCTTTTCTTCTTTTCCGCCTGTCAGGAATATCAGGTGGTTGCCGTGAAAGACTTCCGCATCTACACGGACACCAAAAACCCCGAGTTGAAAAAAGCCATCAGGATCCTGGCTCAGCGCTACAACAAGGACATGGGTTCCAAGACCCTGACCATCGTGGATCGCGAGGAAGACAGCAATTCCCGCATTCGCTTCACCAGCGGACTGCATGACAATGGTCACAAGCTGGGACTGGGCAAGTGGATCACGACGACCAATCAAAAATCAACGCTGACCATCAATGGCGAGAAGAATACGCAAACGGTCGCTTATGCGATGGATATTGAATTCGATCAGGAGAATTTTGAAGCGAAGGTGGCTTCCTTGAGTGATTCAAGCAGCGAGGAAGCCCAGCATCTTTACCATCTTTTCTGCCATGAGATCGGTCATGGACTTCAGATGGATCACAGCCCAGAGAATTCGAATGTGATGTATCCGACGATTCCCGACAAACCCACGCGGTATGTCGATTATAAGGCTTACTTCAATCGGGCTCGCTCGTTTATGAGCAGTCATTGATCGAGGCCTGTAACAGCAACTTGGGGTTCTCTGCATCGCAGAGAACCTTTTTTGCTTCAGTAGGCGTTGCGGCCGCGGATCACTTCATCCAGGGTTAAAAAGAGAATTTTGATATCCAGCCAGAGCGACCAATTCTGTATATAAAAAAGATCGCATTCGATGCGCTTTTCAATACTGGTGCTGCCGCGCCAGCCGTTGACCTGGGCCCAGCCGGTGATTCCGGTCTTGACCTTGTGCCGCAGCATATAGCCCGGCACTTCCTTCCGGAATTTATCGACGAAGACCGGACGCTCGGGCCTTGGTCCGACCAGGCTCATATCCCCGCGCAGCACGTTGAAGAACTGCGGGAGTTCATCAAGGCTCGTGCGGCGCAGAAAACTGCCGAGGCGCGTGGCCCTTTGATCACCAGGCTTCGCCCAGACCGCCCCGGTCTGATGCTCGGCATCCACCGGCATCGAACGGAATTTCAGGCAGTTGAAACGCACTCCATCCAGTCCCATTCGCTCCTGGCGATACAGCACCGGCCCCCGCGAGCTGAAGGGCACCAGCATGGCGATCATCAGCATCACCGGACTTAAAAGGATCAGCGCGAACGAAGCGCCCATGATGTCAAGGCCCCGCTTCAGGATGATATTGAATCCGGAGAGTGGGCTTTCGTGGATGCTGATGACCGGGGAATTGTCGATCAGCTCAATACCGGGTGACATGCGGCTGAAGCGTTTGATATCCGGCAAAATGCGAATATCGTTTACCTGATCGGCAATCTTTTCCAATTCCCGATCCAAAAAGCCATGAAACTGATAGGGAAGGGCGATCACTACAGTTTGAATGGGGTGCTCGACGAAATAGTGCGGCCAGTCTTCGGGTTGCTCGATGCGGGAAAGATCCTGCTGACGCAAGATCCTTTCCTCGTGACTTTGGAAATTTCCGCCAGGCATGACGACTCCCTCGACGAGAGACCGTTCCACACCCAGCTTCTGACTGATCGAAAGGGCCTCCAGGATGCCTTCGCCACGCGCGATGATGAGGACGCGGCGCGGATCCAGACGGCGACGATAATTGCGTATGATACGCCGAACGATGTCGCGGCCGATGATCACGGCAAAAGGCTGCAAGGCGCCGAATATCAAAAGGGTAATGCGCGAATAGCGGTATTCCTCATAAAAGTAAGTGAAAGCGATCAAGGACAAGAGCGCGACGATGGAAGCCGGAATGATATCGAAGACTTCATAGCGGAAACGCTTCTGCTGACCCAGACGTTTCAGGCCGCCGGTGAAGGCGAAGGTCGCGAACCAGATGCCCCAGATGAAAGGAATGAGCTTCGAATAAAGGGCGATGGGCGGCACACCCAGGGGGGCATCTATCCAGGAATAGAAGCGCAGAAGGAACGCCAGCACCCAGGCCAGGGTAATCATGATGAGGTCACCCAGAAGCCTTAGGGTGAAAAGGAGCTGGCTTGTCTGTCGATTCATGCTCGATCCTTAAGGGTCGCGTCGATCTCCTGACGCATTTTTCTTTGAAAGCTATCTCGACTGAAGGTCGCTGCAAAGGTGGTGAGATAATCGCGATTAAAGGCCTGGTCTGAAAAATTCTGGAGCGTTTTGGCAAGAGAGTCGGCGCTAGCCTCTTGAAAAAAGAGTCCGGTTTTTCCTTCCTGGACAAAATCCAAAGCCCCACCGGCTTTGAGCGCGATGACGGGCGTTCCCGCCGCCAGCGCTTCGATCGCCGTGATACCAAAATCCTCGACGCCTGGGAAGATGAGCGCATCCGCGTCCTGAAAGAGGCGGACCCATTCCTCGGCTGATGGCTTCAGGCGAAATTCGGTCATTTTTCCTGCCAATCGTCGCAGTTGCTTTTCCTCGGGACCGGATCCGGCGATGATCAATTTCTTGCCGAGTCTTTCGCAGGCGGCGATGGCGAGGTCAAAGCGCTTGTAGTTGACAAAGGCTCCTGCAGCCAGGAAATATCCGCCTTTTTTTGGATTTTGAGGCTTGAACCTTTCGATGGCGACCGGCGGATGCACGACCTGAGCGTCGCGACCGTAATAACGCTTCACGCGCGTCCGCACGAAGCTGCTGTTGGCCACGAAGCGATCCACGCGATGGTTCGACGCCACATCCCAAACCCTCAATTTGGACAGAAGGATGTGTTTGATCATCTCGATCAGCGAGAGGGAACGGTGAGGAGTCAGATAATAGCGGCGTTGATCCCAAATATATCGCATAGGTGAATGGATATAAGAAAGATGCCGGGCCTCGGCCCCGACCAGCACGCCCTTGGCCACGCACGACGAGGTGCTGATGACAAGGTCATAGTCCTCCAAAGGCATGGCTTCGACAGCTGCTGGTAAAAGAGGCAAGAGGATCTTACGAAAACGTTTCAGAGCATTGAGCCAGGGATCGACGATGATCGTGCGACGCCGGATGGATTCCGGCATTTCCGCTTCGTCGTAAAACAGCGTGTAAATAGGAGCATTTGGATAGAGTTCGAGCAAGGCCTCAAGGACTTTTTCCCCACCGCGCCAGGTCACCAGCCAATCATGCACAAATGCGACACGCATTCAACCCCCTGCCTTTTTTAGGCTCCGTGAAGAGAAAATTATGCGCTGCAGTCTTAAAAAACTCAGCAAAAAAACGATGTCGCATTCGATGCCTGCCCCGTCCAGCGCGGTTGTGAACGACCTACCAGAAAGACTGGGTACCTTGCGAGGCTCTCTCACGGTCTGTTAATATAAAAGTGTAGACCCCAAGCATCACAAGGTTTCCGGTTTTCGAAAGTAGCCTTTCGGTCTCTCACCCATTTGTGACTGATTACGACTTTGTCAAAAGTCCATCGGAAAAAGCGCTTCCCCGTACCCATCTTAGCGCGCCATGAGGAGGCTTCAGCTTCGCTATGAATCAACGCAATCTCTATGACAGCAACGTCGCATCGGAACTGATTCCCCAGGTTCTTGACAAGGAGGGGCCTCTTCCTGTCGGGACCCTGCGTCAGGCCCTGGACGACATCGTTGGCAAGAGCGAAGCCATGGAAAAGGTTTTTCAAACCATTGGCAAAGTCGCACGGTCAGATTCGCCAGTCTTAATCCACGGGGAAAGTGGAACTGGCAAGGAGTTGGTGGCCTGTGCCCTGCACCGCCTATCCCAACGCGCCAGCCGCCGATTCCTGGCGGTTAACTGTAGTGCTATACCTGAAACACTGCTGGAATCCGAGCTTTTTGGATATGTCAAAGGCGCTTTTACCGGAGCTGACAAAAGCCGGAAGGGTTATTTTGAAGAAGCGGCGGGTGGAACACTGTTTTTGGACGAAATCGGTGAAATGCCGCCACGTTTGCAGGCCAAGCTCCTCAGGGTCTTGCAGGAGAAGCAATACAGCCCCATCGGATCCAACGAAGTCAAGTTGTCCGATGTTCGCGTGATCACCGCGACCAACGTGGATCTGGAAGAGGCCGTGGCCCAGGGTCGTTTCCGACTCGATCTTTTCTATCGCCTGAACGTCCTGCCCATCACGCTGCCGCCACTGCGCGAGCGCAAGGGTGATGTGCGGCAGCTGCTTGATTATTTCCTGCAGCGCTCCAATCAGCTTCATGAGTTGGATAACCTCTGCTATTTCCAGGGCGATGTCTATCAATGCCTGGAGCAGTATCCATGGCCCGGCAACGTGCGCGAGCTGCAAAACCTCATCGAACGCCTGGTGGTGATGAGCGGTGGCGGCGCCATCAGTCTCGATTCCCTGCCCCCTGAGTATCGTCGTCCCAAGGCCGGCGCTACCGGACGTGATCGTGAATTGGCCGTGGATGTTCCCAAGGATATCGTGGAACCCGAGTGGGCCCAGGATGCAGCGCCTTCAGGTGCGATCGAAGTGCTGCCCGTCGATGGCATAGATCTCGAAACCTACATCGAACGCCTGGAAAACAGCCTCATCATGCAGGCCCTCGAACGCACGGGGAATAATAAGAATCAGGCAGCCAAACTTTTGGGTCTGAACCGGACGACCCTGGTCGAACGCATCAAAAAGCGGAAGCTTGTTCCTCTCAATCTTCCTTCCAAAGAGCTTTAAGTCAACACTTCAGACAGCCCTCCGGGGCTGTTTTTTTTACCTCAAAAGCCTCATAAACCCAAACTTTCCATTTCTGGAAGAGCCAGCTGGCCTTGAACCGGCTATACTGGGCAAATCATGCAAAAAATCAAAGCGGCTTGCTAAAACCAGACTAAAAGGCTAGCACAGGAAAGAACTCCAGCCGCGCAGTAGGAGCCCATGAAGAAGGACCCGCAGCGTTTTATTATCGTCAACGCCCTGATCGCTTTCGCCTGCTATGGAACGTCTTACGTTGCTCTTTCGAAGGCCCTGCCACCAGGATATTCAACGCCTCTGTGGCCCGCTGCGGGAATTGGCATTGCCTGCGCTCTTCTTTATGGCTTCAAGGCGGCTCCGGGCATCTGGCTGGGTGCATGGGCGCTCAATTTCTTTCATGACGAGTTCTGGAACAATCCCACAAACCTTGATCTCGTGCTTTTTCAATTATCCTGCGTCGTGGCCACCTTCTCAACCATTCAGGCCTTTTTTGCCCGTTTTCTGACCGAAAAATTCCTGGGTCTTCCGGTTCAGTTCGACAATCTGCGCAGCATATTCTTTTATTTCTTTTTGATTTTGCCGCCGTCCTGCCTCATCGCATCAACATGCGGATCCTTGGCCCTGGTCGCCTTTGAAAAGTCGCCAATGGATTATGCTGGCATCACATGGCTGACATGGTGGATTGGAGACCTTGTCGGTGCGGCTCTCTTCAGCATCGTGATTTTTTGCTTTTTCGCGCACCCGAAAAAACTCTGGCGTCCCCGGCGCTGGCTCCTGGGCATTCCCATCGCAATCATGATTCTTTCCCTGATATTTCTTTATTACAAAACCGCAGGCTGGCAGGCTGAGCGGATGAAAAAGCACGTTCAGCATCACAGTATCCAATTGGAACTGGAATTGGCGCTGATCAAACGCAACAGCGAAGTAAGATGGGCCGATTTTCTGGACACCTTGCCGGACCGTGATCCATTAAGCGCCCTTGAAAACCCGGAATTCCTCCTGCTCCTGCAAAAGCGATATCCGCTTATCCAAAGCCTCGCTCTGACGAACAGCGCGGGCAAAGTCCTTTTCGTCTGGAATAGACTGCGAGGCCCCGTTGATCCGTTCATGGCCCTGCGCAAAAGAACTCAGACTCTCCTGAAACCTGATGAAACGCCGATCCATCATCGCTTCACCTCGGAACTCTTTGCTATCAACAGTTCCCGGCTCGGGATCCTGCACAGGGCTCGCATCGGCCCCAACCCCTCCGACGCGATCCAGGTCGTGGCTATCGCGGATTTGACTCAAGATCTGGCCACGCCGCTTGAATCTCATAAGAATGGCGGCTTCAGCATCGCATTCGGACCCAAACCCTCCGTGCAAACGCAGTCCATTGTGAACAAAAACCCTATCATCGTGCGCTCCAATAACATTTACCAGCAGATCGCCTATACCGTTTCCATACCGATGGCCAAGGTGATCGAGAATTCCAGTTCTGAATACATCATCGTGATGATCTTCAGCGTTGTTTTCACTCTGACCGTTCTCAGCCTTCTCTTGCTTTCGAGTGGGCAATCCTATCATTTTGAGCGCCTGTTTCATGAACGTACCGAGGCGCTGAACGAACAGAAGATCATTACCGAACACGCCTCGAAGCTGGCGGCATTGGGCGAGATGGCGGGAAGCATCGCCCATGAGATCAACAATCCTCTGGCGATCATCCAGGGCTATAGTGAAATCCTCCAGACCAAACTCAAGCGCGGTCAATACGAGAGCGGCGATATCACGCATGGTTTGAATCGCATCGAGCAAACCTGCCGCCGCATATCCGCCATCATAGTTTCGCTTCGCTCATACGCCCGCAATGATTCCACCAGTCAGGTGGTCAGCTGCTCGGTTCGTGAGGTCGTGGGAGAAACGCTGGAATTGTGCCGCGAAGGGCTGAGGGACAGGGATATTCAGGTTGAATGGGAGACGGACCGGGTTCCTGATATTTCGATCATAGTGAACAAGGCGGGACTCATGCAGGTGCTTTTGAATCTGATCGCCAACGCCAGGGATGCGATCGCCGCGCTCCCGACGCGATGGATTCGCATCAGCATCGAGGAGAGTCAGCAGGGTTCCGCTGTCTCTATCCGCGTGAGCGACAGCGGCCATGGTATACCCAAGGAGCTGCAGGAAAAGATCATGCTGCCCTTCTTTACCACCAAACCGATCGGCAAGGGGACTGGCCTTGGCCTCAGCATTTCCCGTAATCTGATGCAGTCCATGGGGGGTGACCTTGATCTGGATCGCACCGACGAGCATACCAGCTTTCTGATTCGCGTGAAAAAAGAGAAGCCTGCCGAGGTGTCCCCGCGATGGGGAAATCATCCAGCTTGTCACCTGGATCGATTTCATCCACAACAGCAGTGACTCATATCGAATCCCCCATGGAAAGGACATGATGATGATCATGACGAAGCCGACGTGCGCCTGCATTCTGTCGACCGGACTCTTGAGCCCTTATTCAGCCTGGGCCGGCCAAGGAAAGTCTTCGTTCAGCAAGGGTCCTGATACTCAGCTCTTTGGCGAAACGATCGCAAGCGAGTACGAAGTGGATGGAGCTTCCCGCCTTATTGGAATTCGTCTGACGCTGCCGTCCGGCGTTATTCAAAAAGCCAAGTCCCAGCCCTCGACGGCTCATCTCATTGATCTGCCCGAAGCTTTCAAGAGTGCTTCCTTGGTGCAGAACATCACGATTGACTGGAACCCGATGGGCCATGAGCCCCAGGATGTTTATGATGTGCCGCATTTCGATTTCCATTTCTATTTCATCAGCAAGGAACAGGTGCAGACCCTTGACTGCAGTGACCGCACGCCGGTTTCGAAAGATCTGATACTGGAAGGTTACGTACTGCCCCCGCTCGATGCGCCAGGAGCCTGCGTACCTAAGATGGGCTACCATGCGGTGCCTTTGAAAGATCTTGGACCGGACCAGATCTTTGATCAGACCCCGATCTATGGTTACTACGGGGGTGACCTGATCTTCTTCGAACCGATGATTACTCATGAGCTTCTGATATCGGGTCAGCCGGTGGAGCAGCCCATAGTCTTCCCCGATGCCTTTCTTGAAACCGTGCAGAACAAGTTCGTTCCTACTGAGTTCCGTTTGAGATTTGATCGCCCCAGTCAGACCTATCGACTGACCCTGAGCGCCAAGCCCTGATTTCTTTAATCAATTTAAACATATAGCGACATAGCTTGACATTTTCACCCAAATCCACAACCATATGGTTGTGGATTGTTGATTTGGGAAAAAGAGGAGCTGCTGTGGACCGTTTGAGCGAGACCCTGGCTGCCGTGGCCGATCCCACGCGGCGGGCTCTGCTGCATCATCTCAGGCAAGGACCGCGTTCCGTTCACGAGTTGGCGAAACCCTTTCAGATGTCGCAGCAGGGAATATCCAAGCACCTGACGCTTTTGGAAAAAGCGCAGCTGATTGACAAGAAAAAAGTCGGTCGGGAGAGCATCTGCCAGCTGAAACCCATGCCGCTGCAGGAACTCGCGGGGTGGGTTGAGCAGTACCGGGAGTATTGGGAACAAGCCGTGGACCGCTTGGAAATATTCCTGACCGAACTGGAAGGAAAAGGAGATAAAGATGGATCGTGATGCGAATGACCCGCCCGTGACCGCAGAACCCGAGGTTCTGATTACGCGTGTTCTGAATTTTCCAAGAGAGCTTGTGTTTGATGCCTGGACACGGCCCGACTACCTGATGAAGTGGTATGCCCCTCACGGCTGCAGCATCCGCTTTGTCAAAATTGATGTGAGGGAGGGAGGCAGCTTTCATTCCTGCATCGACGATCCGAAGTTTGGGGAATGCTGGGTGACAGGGAGCTATCTTGAGGTCAAAAGACCCGAGCGTCTGGTTTTTACCATGACTCTGTCCAACGAGGCCGGCGACAGCGTAAGCGCGAAAGAGGCCGGTCACGATCCTGAGTGGCAGCAAAAAACCACGGTCACCCTCACGCTTACCCAGATCGAAAGCAGGAAAACGAAGCTGGTCCTTCATCAGAACGTCTCCGAGAGACTTGCGAAGAAGACAGGCGCCTATCCCAGCTGGCTGCAGATGCTGGATCGCCTGGAAACACTTTTAACTGAGAAGGTGTAAGATGAAACACATAGCCTGGGCCATGGGCCTGCTGCTTTTTCTGTCAGGCACCCGCGCTGAAACCTTCGCAGCCTCCCACTATGCGAAGGTCAACGGACTCCGCATGTATTATGAAATTCACGGGCAGGGTCAGCCGCTGGTCCTTCTGCATGGAGGCGGTTCATCCATTCAAACCACCTTCGGGAAAGTCCTTCCCACCTTGGCCAAAAGTTATCAGATCATCGCGATAGAACAGCAAGGGCATGGCCATACCGCGGATGTGGATCGGCCTTTCCGCTTTGAATCCATGGCCGATGATACAGCCGAGCTTTTGCGACAGCTTAAGATCGGCAAGGCGGATATTTTCGGCTTCAGCAATGGCGGGACTGTGGCTTTGCTGCTGGCTCTGCGGCATCCCTCGCAGGTGAAACGACTCGTCCTGGGTTCCGCCATCTATAGCCTGGACGGCATACCGAAAGAGATTCGGGAATCCTTCAAAAAGCCCATAGGCCCGCAGGATATACCGGCCGCCCTGCGCGAGGACTATCTGAAAAACGCGCCGCAGCCCGATAAGCTGCCGTTGCAGATTCAAAAACAGATGGCCCTTTTGAACTCGTTCGAGGGGATTCCAGAAAGCGCGATGAAGACCATCTCGGTTCCTACGCTTCTTTTATTCGGCGATCACGATCTTCGTCTGGAGCATCTTTTGGATATGCACCGGCTGCTTCCCCATTCGCGAATGGCGGTGATTCCTGGCGGTCATGGCGCATATATAGGCGAGGCGACGTCCCCATCCAACCCGGATATGATCGAGGCGACTTTAAATATCGTGAAATCGTTTCTGGCGGAAAAGCTGCCCTGAGGCGAGGCAAGGCCACCCGGAGGGGTGGCCAGACGCATCAAACGGTCATGACTTCTTTTTCTTTTTTGGTCAGACGCTCATCGACGGCTTTGATGAAGTTATCGGTGAGTTTTTGAATCTCATCCTGAACGCGCTTGCTTTCATCTTCCGTGATTTTCTTGTCCTTCTCCGACTTCTTCACTTCCTCGTTCACGTCGCGGCGGATGTGACGGATGGAAACCTTGGCTTCTTCCGACATCTTCTTCAGGTTCTTCACGATTTCCTTACGACGCTCTTCGGTCAGCTGCGGAATGGGAATACGCACGACAACGCCATCGCTGTTGGGCTGCAGGCCCAGGTCAGCTTTCATGATGGCCTTTTCGATTTCCTGGATCAGTTTTTTCTCGAAAGGCGCGACCAGGATGGTGCGGGCGTCAGGAGTGGACAGCGTACCCACCTGGTTCAGGGGGCTCATCGTTCCGTAATAGTCGACCTTCACGGAATCCAGCATGCTGATGGAAGCCCGGCCGGTCCGCACGCGGGTCAGATCCTTCTCAAAACCCACTACGCGTTTTTGCATCTCGTCTTTGCATTTGGCAATAAAGTCAGTCATATGTTTATCCTCGAATACAAAATGATCAACGAACCAGGGTTCCGCCCAGCTCACCTGTGATGGCCCGACGTACGCAACCCGCTTCACCGAGTTTGAACACGCGAATCGGAATGCCCGCCTCCATGCACATCGTAATCGCTGTCGCGTCCATGACATTCAATTTCTTGCTGAGAACATCGAAGTAAGTCAGCTCATCGAATTTCACGGCATTGGCATCCTTATGCGGATCGCGGTCATAGATGCCGTCGACCTTGGTCGCTTTCAGAATCACCTCAGCGCTCACCTCACGCGCACGCAAACTCGCGGCGGTGTCGGTGGTAAAATAAGGGTTGCCGGTTCCGCCCGCGAAGATCACCACCCGACCCTTGGCCAGATGTTTGATCGCCTTCCGACGAATGTAAGGCTCCGCCAACTCCTGCATGTGAATCGCTGTCATCACCCGACTGTAGACGTTGTACTTGGTTTCCAGAATACCCTGCAATGCCAGACTATTGATCACAGTCGCCAGCATGCCCATGTAGTCGGCATTGGCCCGGTCCATGTCCCAGCCAGCTGCCCGCGATCCTCGCCAGATATTACCACCACCGATGACAATGGCGACTTCCACGCCCAGCTTTTGGATATCGGCGATCTCGCGCGCAACAAAT
This sequence comes from Oligoflexus sp., assembly GCF_035712445.1. Lineage (NCBI taxonomy): Bacteria > Pseudomonadati > Bdellovibrionota > Oligoflexia > Oligoflexales > Oligoflexaceae > Oligoflexus > Oligoflexus sp. Next base: position 55,333 of record NZ_DASTAT010000142.1, read on the forward strand.
TGCAGTGCGTCGCCTTCGATACCGAATCCACGTTCGCCCCCCAACATTTCACCGGAAAGTTTGAGCATGACTCGTTTGTACTGTGCTTGACTCATTGACGCCTCTCGCGGCAGGTTTTTCATTGCGGAGAAAAGAAGGAACATGCGGACACAAGGCAAAAAAAACCCCGATCGCCTCGGGGTTTCTTCTTTTCATTAAGAGCGGAGAGCCGCGGCGACTTCATCCGCGAAGTTTTCCTTCTTCTTGTCGATGCCTTCACCCAGTTTGAAGAGGTGGAAGGAGGACAAGGTCGCGCCCTTGCCTTTTTCGGCGACGAGCTTGCTGACGCTCAGCGAAGGGTCCTTGATGAAAGCCTGCTCGGTGAAGCAGATTTCTTTGAAGAACTTGTTGATCTGACCCTGAAGGATCTTGTCATGCATATTCTCAGGCTTGCCTTGCTCAAGAAGAGCTTTGCGGCCGAGGTCTTTTTCCGTTTCGATTTCTTCGGGGCTGACTTCGTCCGACTTCAGGTAGCGAGGAGCGGCGGCAGCGGCGTGCATCGCAAGGTCCTTGCCGAGTTCCTGAACTTCAGGACCTTCAGCGCCGTTCAGAAGAACGAGAGCACCGATTTTACCACCCATGTGGGTGTAACCGGAAACAGTGCCTTTGTTCGTGGTCAGAAGAGCCACGCGGCGCAGGCGCATGTTTTCACCGATCTTGGCGATCAGGCCTTTCAGATTGTTTTCAACCGTGTCGCTGCCCATTTTCAGGCTATTCAAAGCGTCGAGGTCGCCCACTTTATTTTGCAGAGCGACTTTCGCAACGTCGTCAGCGAATTTGACGAATTCAGCGTTCTTGCTGGCAAAGTCAGTTTCCGCGTTGAGTTCGATCACAACACCCGTGCGATTGTCGTCGCTCACGAGAACCTTCACGATACCTTCGGAGGCCACGCGATCGGCTTTTTTCGCCGCGCGCGACAGACCGCGCTCACGGAGCCAAAGGATGGCTTTTTCCATATCGCCTTGGTTTTCTTCCAGCGCTTTTTTACATTCCATCATGCCAACGCCAGTTTTTTCGCGCAGCTCTTTCACCATACTCGCTGAAATTGTCACGGGGTAACCTCCCAAATTATTTTTGAAGATGATGTTCGCAATTTATGTAGACCGGTATGGCCCGCACCCTCTTTAGCGCCTCGGCATCCTAGCTCAAGTCAAAGGTCAGAACAAATGCCATTATGACATTTTTTGGGCAAGTGCCGGGGCGAGGGAGGGACATACAAAAGCTGCCCCTTGCGGAGCAGACTGAGTGAGATTACTTCTTCTCGACGTTCACGCGGTTGCCTTTGTCGTCACGGAAGCTGCCTTCCTGAACGGCGAAGCCGCGCTCTGGTTTTTCACTGTCGTCACCGCCTTTGCCGCGAGCGCGGCCTTCAGCACAGGCTTGAGCCGCGGTGCCGATGAAAAGCTGCAGCGAACGCAGGCTGTCATCGTTGCCTGGGATCGGATAGTCGATCATGGTGGGGTCAGCGTTGGTATCGGCAATAGCGACGACAGGGATGCCAAGGCGCTTGGCTTCCTTGATCGCGATCGTTTCTTTGTGGGCATCGACCACGAACAGAGCGGCTGGCAGACCAGGCATATCTTTGATACCGCCGAGAACCATCTCGAGTTTTTCTTTTTCACGGGACAGGTTCAGAGCTTCTTTTTTAGTCAGCTTCTGGAACGTACCATCGGTCGACATACGCTCGATTTTGCGCAAGCGGTGGATCGAAACGCGGATGGTCTGGAAGTTGGTCAGCGTACCGCCGAGCCAACGGTGATTGATGAAGAATTGGTTGGTGCGCTTGGTTTCTTCCTGCACGAGGTCGCGAGCCAGGCGCTTGGTGCCAACGAAGAGCACGTGGCCGCCGCGGGCGGTTGTGGCTTCCAGGAAGTCACAGGCGCGCTGGAACATTTTCACAGTCTTTTGCAGGTCGATGATGTGGATGCCGTTGCGCTGGCCGAAGATGAATGGAGCCATTTTAGGGTTCCAACGACGGGTTTGGTGACCGTAGTGGACACCGGCTTCGAGCAGCTGCTTCATGTTGATCGTAACGGACATGGGATCTCCAAAAAGTGAGAAGGTTTAAACTTCGGAAGCGAACAACTCCAGCCCGAATCGGACTGACCTTCCAGCTTTCGCTTCCTGTTTTTTAGGGAACAAGTTCCCTTGAAAAAAGCTCGACCAAGCTATACCCGGAGACCGGGCAGGGCAAGGGAAATCAGTCTTTAGGCAACTTTAAATTCTTGAGCACGGCAAAAGGGCTTTCCTCGGGCTTCACCGCATCCTGAAAAACAGTGCGCTCGCTTACGTCTTTATGGCAGATAAGACAGGACTTGCCATCCGCTGCCGTCTTGACAAGGCGTGACGGCAAAGCCGTCTGAATGAAGTCGTTGATCACAACTTCCAGATCGATCATGCCCTGGGCGTCTATGTAATAGGCATCCATATCCGAGGGTTCGAGGTCGCGTTCGACTTCCTCTTCCTCGTCTTCCACCGGGCTCTGTTCGAGATACCGCACCTTGATCTTCCGCGAGATCTCCCAAGGGATCATGTCTTCACAGCGACTGCATGACACATTTGGCGTGAACTGGACTTCGCCCGTCACATCGTAGAGTCCATAGGTGCTAGGTGTCACAGTCAAAGCTCCGGTAATGCGTCGCGCATCGGGGCCGGCCGCTTTCATTCCAAACGATTCATAGATCAGGTGGAGCCAGGGCTCATCACCGGAAATCGTAATTGTTTTCGGGCTTCTTAGCTCTTCAGCCTTCAGTTTCATGCAAAAAACTCCTTAATCAGGCCCTTTGTGGCCGATCGCTGGCTGAATCTAGTCCCGGCGCTGCAGCGGGGCAATAAGTAAAAAAGACTGGTTAGGCCTCGCGCCAGCAACCTCGCCACTATAATATAGATGTTTAAGATGAAGACGCGCACACAGGGGGCATCGTGAAACACGCATGGGCCATGCTTCTTTTATGGGCCTTATTGCCATTCATTTCTGCTCAGGCTGAAGTTCGGGCCCGTGATGGTGTTCTCGATCTCAGGGGCCAGGACCTTTCCAAACCCATCCGTGCTCAAGGCACCTGGGATTTTTATTGGAAGGAGCTGCTGACTCCGGCAGACCTCAAAGATTCTCAGCGTCCCAAGACCTCCATCAAAGTCCCCGGAATCTGGTCCCAGGATCCTGCGAAGTACGAAACGATGGGCTATGCCACCTATCGTCTGAAGGTCCTGGTGGACCCGGGACAGAAGCTGGGACTCTTCATGGATGCTTCCATCTGGTCCGCCTCGCGCATTTTCTTGGATGGCACCGAAGTCGCTCACCTCGGAAAAGTCGGGACCACGGCGGACACATCCGAGGGCGGCGTGGCAACCCGTATCTTTGAGATCGAGCCGAAGAGCCCGGAATTCGATCTGATCATCCAGGTCAGCAACTTTGAAATCTTCCTCTGCGGCATCACCATCGCCCCGCAGTTCGGAAGCCTGGAAGTCCTGAGCCGCGATCGCAATCAGAAGGTGGCGATCGATGTGTTCATCGTCGGTGGCCTTGTCGTGATGGGAGTCTATCACCTCTGCCTTTTCCTTCTGCGCACCGAAGATCCCTCGACTCTGTGGTTCGCTTCGATGGTCTGCTTCACAGCCCTCTGGCATGCGACTTCCCGCAATGGGTTGATCATGCTGTTCTTCCCTGACCTTGGATTTGATCATCGCCTTCGGATCTATAACAGCGCCTGGGTCATCGGCGTGGCCTCGTACAGCTGGTATTTCTATTATATTTTCCGCGGGAACTTTTCGCGCCGCGTCTGCCAGGCTTCGATCGCGATCTCGCTGGCGTTCGTGGCCACCACCCTGGTCACCAGCAGCCGCATCTTCGTCGGCCTTGCCAACGTCTATCATTTCTTCTCGCTGCTCCTTGTCGTGTATGTGATGAAGGTCGTCTATCAATCCTGGAGACGCCGCGAGGAGGAAGGCCGCCTGATGATTTTCGGCCTGAGCATTCTTGCGGTGACGGGTGTTCATGATATCCTCGCCATTCGCGAGATCATCTCCTCGCCGATGCTGACGGCCGGCGGGCTTTTCGGTTTCATTATCTTCCAGTCCTTCATACTCGCGCGCCGCTTCTCGAATGCCTTTGTCACGGTCAAACATTCGGAAAGAGAAATCCGCTCCCTATCGGAAGACCTGAAAACTTTGAACAATAACCTTGAAAAACTGGTGGAAGAAAAGACCCGTGACATCCGCTCCATCATGGAGCACATCCCGGTCGGCATCCTAATGATTCAGCAGAATCGGAAGGCGCATAAGGATCATTCGAAGAAAGTCTATGAGTTCTTCGACAGGGCGCATCTGGAAACGGCGGACGTCGTGGATCTGATGCTGGCGGATTCTGATCTGACTGCGGATCAAAAAAGCCAGGCGATCAGCTGCATGAATGCGAGCCTTGGCGAAGATGTCATGAATTTCTCCATGAACCAGGAGGCCCTGCCCCTTGAAATGGTGCGGAAGGAAGCTGCGGATAGGCTGCGGGTCCTGGAATTGACCTGGGATCCTATCGTAACGACGGACAACAGAGTCGATAAGATCCTTGTGACCATGCGCGACGTCACAGACCTCAGGCGCCTGCAGCAGCATAACCAGGAGCAGCAGAAGGAACTCGAATATATCGCCGAGATCATGAATACACCGCCGGAACGCTTCCAGCATTTTCTGCAGACCACCGATGAGCTTTTGGAACAGTGCCATATGCTCATGGCGAAGGCGGAAAAAAAGGCTCTCACGCCTAAACAGCTGAAGCTTCTTTTCATCAATATGCATACTTTAAAAGGCTTGTCGCGCAGCCTTTATCTGAAAAACCTGAGCCATATGTTCCATGACGCGGAGCAGACCCTGATCCAAGCGCAAAACACCGAGCTTCCCGATCTTCCGAGAATACGGAGCATGATGAAAGAGATTCAAAAGCGAGTCGATCACTATAAATTCCTGGCACAAAACAGACTCGGCCGCAATCCAGAGAAGGCCTGGATGGTGGAGTATTCCGTCGCTGAACTCGAAGAGCTTTACCATGATCTTAAGGACTGGCAGGGAACCAGCGCGGCGGCTCTTGAAAAAATACGTGCGCTATTCCATGGAAAAGTCTTCAAGGACGCGCGGGCGGTCTTCGAAGAACTCTTCAGCTCTGTGCTGGTGCTAGCCCGTGATCTCGGCAAGGAAGTGCCGCGCATCGCTTTGGAAACCGGCGGCATTTGCCTGAGTCAACGCGCCGAGCAGATCTTCCGCAAGATCTTCATTCATCTGATTCGCAACGCCATGGACCACGGCTTGGAAAGCGCTGATGAGCGGCGGAAGCAAGGCAAGGATCCGGTCGGTACGATTCGGGTCACCATGCAAAGGGTTGACGAGGAACTCGAACTGCAATGCATGGATGATGGCCGGGGTCTTCACCTGCGCAGAATTCAGGATGCCGCCGTCCAGGCTGGAATCCTGCCGGAAGGCTCACAGCCTGATCCCATGTCCCTCGCGGCCCTCATCTTTCATCCCGGCATGTCCACCGCTCGGGAATTAAGTGATATCTCCGGGCGCGGCATCGGCATGAATGCAATCCTGGCCTTCGTCGAACAGAATGAAGGTTCGATTGCCATCGAACTCGTGCCTCCGCCGCAAAGCTCGGCAGATTTTGCAGCCTTCCGCCTGATCATCCGCCTGCCTTTTCAACTTTTCGAAGAGGCCCCGCTCGGGCTCCGGGCCGCGGGCTAAGTGCCCGTAGTCCCATGCCTTCTGCCCAATAAGTTCTTTCCTTACCGAAAGATACAAGAAAAGACTCCACTTTCTTACGGGGTGACCGATGACAGATCGGAGTCAAAATATATCCAGGGATGGAGACAGTCGACCCGTATGGAAAAACGTTGGAACGTTTACCACGGCAATGACTACCTAGGCCTCAAAACGGCCAAGGAGATCAGGGAGGCTTTGCGCCAAGGCACCCTCGACCCCTTCGACAAAGTCTCCCGCGAAGGCTCCAATATCCGCGAAGATCTTATCGAAGTGGATGAAATCTTCCGCGAGGGAGCCGATGCTCCGGCG
>NZ_DASTAT010000143.1 GCF_035712445.1 Oligoflexus sp.
TGCTTTGTCGGATCTTTACAAGCTGGTACGAACTGTGCAAATTGCAGGGGGTCTTCGGACGATCCTACAATTTTTCGAAAGGGTGATACTATGAAACGTTCCGTCAGCATCTCCACTGCACTGCTGCTTTCCGTAGCTGCATTCGCCTGCACCAAGAAAAATACAGGCATGGAGGGCAACAACAATCAGGCTGAGCCCCAAACTCAGAGCGCTCCTGACACAACAACTCCAAGCGCGACAACCACCACACCTTCCGCCACAGACACAACTGGAACGACTGGCACAACCACCGCTCCAGGCACAACAACCGACACAACCACTGGCACTTCTTTGAATCAGCCAGCACCAACCACCAACTGTCCAGATCCCAGCAGTCCTGGCTATGACGCCAGCAAAGTGGATCCTGCCTGTGCAACCGGCGCTGCTGGCACACCTGGCACCACAACACCTACGACTCCTTCGGACGCAACCCGTCCTACCACAACTCCGTAACTTTCGGATGGCTGCCCTGCCTTGAGCAGGGTGGCTCTCTCCACACTTTCCGCTATACTCACTGTTCTTCATCCTGGAGGACAGACCATGACCGAACGCATGATTTCAAGCGGCAACGCCACCATCTGTACGGAATCCTTTGGCCAGCCTGATCGTCCTGCTCTGCTTCTGATCATGGGCGCCTGCTCGTCCATGCTGTGGTGGCCTCGGGCTTTCTGCGAACGTCTGGCGGACTCGGGTTTCCACGTCATTCGCTATGACAATCGCGACACGGGTCGCTCCACCTGCTATGAGCCCGGCACCATCAACTATATGCTGGATGTGATGATGGAGGACGCAGCTGCGGTTTTGGACGCCTATGGTCTGAAATCGGCAGCGATCGTGGGGGCGTCGTTGGGCGGAATGATAGGCCAGCTGCTGGCGCTCAAACATCCCGAACGGGTCCGGCAGTTGACCCTTATGATTTCAGGTCCTGTGGCGGTGGAACCGGATGTGAACCTGCCGCCTATCGACCAGAAAGTTTTGAATCATCACGCCCATGGCGGCGCGATTGATTGGGGGCATGAGGCCTCGGCGCTCGACTACATGGTGGGCGGCTGGGGCGTGTCGGCGGGAACGCGGCATCCCTTTCCTGACGATCTTTTACGGTCGATCGCTCGGGAGGAATTTCATCGCTCCACCTGCCTTGTCTGCATGTATAATCACGCGCTGCTCAGCGGCGGAGAATGGGCCATGGGACAGTTGGATCAGATCAAGGCCCCGACCCTTATCCTTCACGGAACCGATGATCCGGTGCTGCCCTTTCCCCACGCGGAATACCTGGCCCGCAAGATTCCCAAGGCGAAGCTGGTCGCACTGAAAGGGGCCGGGCATGAGCTGCATCCGGGTGATTGGGACCTTATGATCGACGAAATGAAGGCGATGATACTTTAAACCTTCGCGTTTCCACTGCTTAGTATTCTTTCATCCGATTTTCACTATTTTGGCTGGGGTTTCATCCCCAGCGTATGATGATCGGAGCAGTTAAAAACATGAAGATAGTGGAAAGGCTAAGAACAATCATCGTGACGACATTTACTCTTGGTTCCAGTCTTGGAGCGACTCATGCTCAAGCCACAGATATGCGATCGACCTTCAAATCCCCTTTAATCGTAGGCGCCAGCGTCAGTGGCGGCTATGCCGCGCCGGGTCCCGGCACGCTTCTGAGCGCGCGTTATACAGAACCCAAAAATGTGCGGACCATCGCCTATAATGGAACGCCCGGACATGTGGTGCTGAAAAACCTTGGACAAGGCAGTCTGAAGGATCATTCGATCATTATCGGCGTCGACCTTTTTTTCTGGGATTCCATCTACCCGACAGGAGCGGCCAGCGTCGCGGCCTTGCAGAGGCTGGTGCATGAGGCGGAAAGCGCGAAGGTTCCGCTGATCCTCGGGGACATTCCGGAACTCATTCCGGGCCTGCAAAGTCAAAGGACGCTTTTGAATCAGAAACTGCAGGACGCCTGCGCCCGTTATAGCCAATGCTATCTGGTGCCGCTGAGCGAAGTCTTCCAGCGGATTCAAAGGGACCGTTTCCTGGTCTATCAGTCGCAGCGCTATACGTTTCGCGAACTGCTGCCGGATGGTCTGCACCTTGGACCTGTTGCCAGCGCTTACATTGCGGATATGATCGAAACCATGATGCAAAAACGCGGCTGAGAACGTTATTTTCTGTCAATGGGGCGAGCCCGGTTGCGACCGGGCTTCAGCCCATGCTAAGTCCTCCGGCAGGCTTTCGCTTCCTGTAACGCCCGAGGACTTATGATCAGCACCCGCCTTCTGACCAAAAAATACTCCGAAACTGCGGCCATTCAGAATCTGAACCTGGATGTTCAGCCTGGAGCCATCTACGGCTTTTTGGGCACCAACGGGGCGGGCAAGACCACCACGATTAAAATTCTGATGGGACTTCTGGTTCCAACCTCGGGTTCAGCCACGATTGCGGGGCTTGATACCCGGAAGGATCGCCTGGCGATCAAGCGCAAGGTCGGCTATCTGCCGGATACTCCCCTTTTTCCCAGCTTTTTGAAGGGCCGCGAGATACTCGAAATGGCCGGTGAACTGCACGGACTTTCGCGGGCCGAGGCCAAAGGTCGGGCCGCGGAGCTTTTGGAGTGGCTTGGGCTTCACGATGCAGCCGAGGAATACAGTGAGCAGTATTCGATCGGCATGAAAAAACGTTTGGGACTTGGCTGCGCGACAGTTCATGATCCCGAGGTTTATCTTTTGGACGAACCCACCAATGGCCTGGACCCTTATGCCACGCGCCTTGTCGGTGAGTGGATTCAAAAGCAGTCGCAGGCGGGGAAAACCATCCTGCTCTCGACCCATCGCCTGGATATGGCGGAGCGGGTGTGTTCGCACCTGGGGATCATTCACAAGGGTCGCTTGATCACGCAGGGCGAACTTGCGACCATTCGCGGCCGAATGCACGCGGACGACCTGGAAGACATTTTCTTTGCCGTGACTGAGGGCGAGGCCGTGCACCATGCGTGAGACTCTGGCAACCAGTTCTGTGCTTTTGCGCTATGGCTGGCGTTCCACTTTGGGGGCTTTTCTCTCGAAACAGCAAAGCCTCACCTTGCGCGCGCTGATGGTCTTCTCCTTCAGTTATATGCCCCTCATGTATTTTTATCAGAACTATAAAACCCTGAAGAGTCTGGGGGACAGTGAATCCCTGCAAATCCTGCTCGTCGATTGGAAGCTTCCTCCGGCGGCTTTTGTCGCAACCTCCCAGGTCTGGTCGGGTCTGCCGCAGATGGTATGGCTCGGCATCTCTGTTATCCTCCTGGCTATCTTTTTCGTGAGCATACTCGCGGTTCACCTTACAGCTTATCGTAAAGAAGGCGACCCGGACCTTGAATGGATGCAGACCTTTCCGATCACCACGCGCTCGATCCTTTGGGGGCGCCTCCTGCAATCCACCATGCTTCAGCCTTATTTCTTTCTGCTTGTTCTGCCTATTCTTCTCTGCTTTGCCATCGTCCGTGGAGAAAATCTGGCCTTCAGCATCGTGACCGCATCACTGATCGGCTGGATGGTAATGCTGGGGACTTCGAGCCTGGGAATGATCTTCAACTGCTTCGTCAGCTTGCGCCTGACTGCGGGGAGGCAGCGGGACATCCGTTTTCTTGCCACCTTCCTTTTGATCGCAGCCTTCTTTTCGGTCTATTTCCCTTACATTTCGCATGAAGGCGTGTTCTGGCGAACGATTTTCTGGATGTCCCCCTTTCTTCAGGACAGCCTTGCCATTCACTTCATGGAACGGCTTCTGCGCAGCGACGCTTCGAGCATCATCCCGCTGTTATCCCTGCTTGCCGGCGTCCTGGTCCTGGCCCATGGCAGCGTTGTTATCAGCGCGGGAATCGTGGCCCGGGGTTCGGAAGCTCAAGACGAGCCGATCAAAAAGGAATCGCGTTTCCTTGCGAGCCTTTTGAATCTTTTTAATCCCATCGTTCGCCGTGAGCTTCGTACTCTCATCCGCGACAGGTCGCAGTGGGCGACCCTCATGACCGGACCTCTTTTGGCCCTTGCCTTCGTCATCTATAACAGCTTCGGCATCGAGAGTCTCCCGCACGGGCGGAGCTTTCTGACGCTATGCCTTATGCTGTATATTTTGATGATCGGCCTTTCCTTGCAGATGATCTTTCAGCGGGAAAGGCCCGGTCTTTGGTTTTACGCGGCGACGCCGGTGCTTTTGAGCGACGTCCTGCGCGCGCAGAGTAAGGTTGCCTCCGTTCTTTTCGGACTGGTCTATGCAGTGGCCTTTGTGGTTTTCGTCCCGTCAGGCTTCTGGCAGGATACGGATTCCCTCGTGCGTCTGCCCTTGGGTCTTTACTTTGCTTTGACTGCGGAAAAGCACTTCCGAACTGTGGCGCTCCTTTCCTATGCGCCGGCTCGCGAAAACACTGTGGTCAAGCCCCTTCATTTTATGATCTGGCTTGCTCTGACACCGGCTTTGACCTTTCTCGTTCTCAAGGGCGAGGTCTGGAGCGTGGGCGCTTTCCTGATTCTCTTCACGGGCCTTGCGCATACTTTTGAAAAGAAAGTCCTGGCTCTTGAACATGACCTTATAGATCCGAGTTACCCCATTCCCTGCAAGGCGGATCTTGCGCAGGGCTTCCTCGCGGCCTTGATCTATGTCTGCGCGCTGATGACGACCCATGGCATCGCTTCATTTTTCAACTTGAATCTTTCCGTTCAGTTCCTGACCGCGGCCGTTACCCTCTGGGGTCTTCATTGCTATTACAGTGCCTGCACTGCCGAAGACGTCCCCGTCTATTTCGCGGCTGTGCGCTTTCTCGATCTTCTCTTTCTTGGAATGGGGTGCGCGTTCATCCTGCGGACGGCAGGCCTATGGGATAGGGTGACGAGCGGTTCGGCTTTTCTGGAGCATATTTATAGTCTGAGCCACTATCCTGCAGCCCCGGCGACGGCCGTGCTGCTCTTTATTGTGATCGCACGGTCGGTGACTGAGGAACTTATTTTCCGTGGTCTTATTCAACGCGGCCTTGCGTCGCGGATGGCAATGCCTCTCGCACTGATCATCAGCGCGGGCCTGACAACCCTTTGCCATAAGCCCCAGGACTTCGGCCCGATCTTTCTTACATCGCTCGGTTCCGGGTTTCTTTATCACCGCACCAAGATTCTTTGGCCTGGAATAGCTCTGGCGATTGCCGTTCAGAGCTTAAGACTCTTTGGTTTTTAAATAGCGGCGGGTAAACGCTCGCGCTCCAATTCGAAGATCTCCTGACTCTCCTTCATGCCCCGCACAGAACGGGAACCCAGGGTTCGAACGGCATGATGCGGGAGATAGCGTACCGCACTCTGGCTCAAAAGGATCTGCCCCGGATTGGCCATGTTTTCAATGCGGGACGCAAGGTTTACGGCGTCCCCGATCACAGTATAATCCGAGCGCTTTTCACTCCCGAAACTGCCGACGATCGCCTCGCCCTGATTGATGCCGACGCGCAGTTCAAAACTGACCCCAAATTCCCGGAGCCAGATCGCATTTTTTTCGTCCATGGCCCGCACCAGATTCTGTGCACAGGCCACTGCCCTTTTCACCTGAGCCTCGGGCGTCAGATCCAAAGGCGCTCCAAAGAGCACCATCACGCAATCGCCCATGAATTTATCTATGGTGCCGTTTTCTGCAAAAACCACGTCGGTGGCCATATGCATCCACTGATTCAAAAGCCGCGCGATCCGATCCGTGCCCAGCTGCTCGGCCTTCGCTGTGAAATCGACCAGATCAGCGAAGAGGATCGTGACCACGCGTTTTTGGGGCTCTTCATCCAGTCGTGAACGTCCGAGGCGGATTTCCTCGACCAGGGCCGGCGGCAGAAAGCGGGAGAGAATACGGGTCTGCAGATACTGCTGAAGCTTTTGCATGCGCTGCGCCTGGATCTGCCGGCGCCAAAGATCAAAGATGATGAGACCCAGAAGCACAAGGAGCGCCGCGCTTCCATAAAACGTCAATTCGGATTGCTTCTGCGCCAGATCCAGTTCCATCCGGCTGATTTTGTTTTCAAGCCGGTTGCGATCGGATTCGGCGCGAGCGCGAGCCAGCTCCAATCCATCGACCGACTGGGCCATCCGCAGTTTATTCTGGGGACTGATCTTCAACTGATAGAAGTTCTGAAACTGCTTTAAAATAGCCATTTCAAGCGCGGAGGTCAGCGGCAGCTGCAGGATCTCGGCGGTCATATGCTGAATCACATCACCCTGGGTGGCGTCGGGAAGCTGGGCGCAGCGCTGAAGATTGGCCGCATTCCCGAGCCTTTGCCTCACGATTTCGGTATAGCATGCAAGAAAGCTGATACGCATGGCACTTTCCGCATACTTGGAAAAATCCAGAAGGTCCAGCTTTTCACGGGCATCCTTGCCCTGCCCCAGATGAGAAAGGGCAAGAGCCGAGAAAACCAGCGCGTCCTGGGCATAGAGCGTGCCCTTGTCCACGCGACTGAAATGCTCCAGGGCTTTTTGGTAATCCTGAAAAGCAAAAAGCTGGGCGACGCCCTGATTATAGGCCATATCACTGGCCTCGGCGGTCAGACCGCGCGCCCGCATGCGACTTTCATTTTCAGCATAGATGGCAAGACCCTGGCGGACGATGGCGGGACTGTTGCCTGGATCCACATAGAGCCTTGCGATCGCGCTTAAAAGAAGGGAACGCAAAAGCCAGGATTTCTCGGGCAGTCCAGCAATAGCCTTATGAACGAGGTTACTGGCCCGACCAAAATCAAAATGATCGGTCATGAGCCCCAGAGCATCGTAAGCGACCCAGCCGGCGATTTCACTTTCGGGCTCGGTTTTCTGGGCGAGTTCGAAGAAATTCTCCAGACGGCTGACCTTCGGCAGATAGTCAAGGCTGGTGTCATGCATCGTGAAGGTGGTGAGCAGAAGATAATCGTCAGCACGCGGCTGGAACTGCTTTTTCACCCTTTGGAAGGCTTCATGATCACCATATTCCGCAAAAAAAAGGAACTGGCGACGGGCCGCATAGAGCTGCTCATCGGAAAGGTCCTGGCGTTCCAGGTATTCCGCAAGCGCCTTCAGTTCCTGAGACCGCTCGGCCGAGGCCGGCAGATTCAGCTGAGGGCGTATGAACTTCTTATAGGGAATCTCATAGCGGCCGAGATCGGCCCATGCAGGCTTTGCAAAAAAGCCCATGACGAGCCATAAGAGAAAAAATCTCATGGGAATCACCAGACCTCCAACCTATAGCGGGAAGTCCAGTTTATCATGGTTTTTACCTAGTCACACGTCCTGACTTCCCAGTTGAAAGTTTATTGGCTTTCTGTTGGACTTCGTTCAGCTCAGAAAGCACGCCCCGGCATTTGCCCTTCTCGTCGAGCCCGGTTTCGATCAGGGGCACCAGAGCCGCGATAGGATTGACAAGTGTCCCTAGGGCGACGGCCAGTCCCGAACGGGTTAGAAGCTCCTCGCGCTGCAGGCTGACCTTGATATCATTGAGGGGCCCCTTCACTTCGATGGGGGAACGCAGGCTGCCGATGCTGAAGTCATGAACGTGGGCCTTCAGCTCAAAATCCACCTTGTTGGCCACCAGGTTCACCTCGCCTTTGCCGATGATGCTGGTATCCTTGGTCGCAATTAAAAATGTCCTGGTTTTGATAGCGCCGTCCCCGGCTTCAAAAGCCGTGAGCGCGCATTGGATATCATAGAGCGGATGCTTGTTGAACCAGTTGCTCAGGGTCTGCGTGACGTCGATGCCAAAGGCCTCGATCACGGTGCCGGAAAGTTTGCCATCCTCGATGGCCAGTTCGATCGGTCCACGGACGGAACGGGCCATTTCCATCGGCGTTTTGCCCTTCATCTTCAGATCCAGCTGTCCGGTCAGAAGCCCCTGGGCCATGTCCGAAGGCTTCATATCCATCACGGGCACCTCTTTCGCCAGGGGCCCGAGCAAGGTATTCAGGTTGATCCGCTTCGCCCCCAGTTCGATCTGCACATCCAGGGGCAGTTGACGGCCATCCACCAGAAAGCGGCCCCCGATATGACCCGACGCCACCGCGAATGTCACGGGATCAATCTTCAGATCGCCGTTATTCATTTTGATCGTCGCGTCCCAGGCGTGAATCGCGCGGCCGCTTTTTTCCCCGACATAGCGGTTCACGAGAAAACGCAGATCCACATCGGCCAGCTTCATGATGGAATTATCAATGACCTTATCCGAAAAATACTGCCCAGGAGCCTTCGGTGGTTCATTGGCCGGTTTGTAGCGCTGATCGGTTTTGAAGAGCCCATTGAAGTCCGCCTGGGTCAGGACCGGTGACTCCACTTTGCCCGTGATCTTCGGACGGCGCGAACGCAGGTCGACTTGAAGGTTGCCGTTCACTTCGCTCTTGCCGAGTTTGATGTCGATTTTATGGAATTTGAAGTATTTGTCTTCCACCCGCGAATCAAAGGCGATCTGATAAGCTGGCAGACGCCCTATGTTCAAACGGAAGAGTTTTTTGATCTGCTCGATATCGGGTCCTTTGGCTTTGACAGTGAAATCCCCAGTGCCCTCGGCAAAAGCCAGCGCGCCTTTTACGCTCAGATCCTGCTGCCCGAGGTCAGCCTTGAGCTGAAAGGGAAAGGGTTTGTCCTCGTCCTGAAAGGCTTCCAACGTTCCGGTCTGTCCTTCGATTTTCCAAGGAAGCTCATCGAACTTTCCCTCGCCCAGGAGCCTCGGCGTCGGATCATCCTTGGGCGCTTCGATTTGAAAGCGTTCGATGCTGACCTTCAATGGTTCTTTTTTCTCAAGGCTCTCATAGCGAAACTGGGCATCGGTGATGGACGCCAGGTTGATAAAAATTTTAGGCAGCCTGTCCAGGATCTCGGCAGCGCTCGTGTCGTCCTCCTGCGGCTCTTCCTTGGCCTGCTCTTTGACTTCCTTCAGGTTGAGGCGCACTTGATCCAGAGTCAGGCTCTGCACCAGGAGCTGATCCTTGAAGAGCAAGGGCCATGTGGCAATGCGCACCTGCGCCGGACCGGTGCTGAAGCTTTCCAGCGCGGCATCCTTGTCGGCCATGTGCATCTTGAGGCGAGCCACCTCCACTTCCATGGAGCGCCACAATTGAAGGCGAATGCCGTCAAGCTCATCAATGCGAACGCTTGTGTAACGTTCCGCATTGCGAATCAAAAAATCCCTATGCTTGTTCCAATCCACAAGATTGATCACGAGGAAGAGCGAGAGAACCAGCGTGACAAAGACGGCCACGATTCCTGCAATAATTTTAAGAAAGGTGCGCATGGTGGAGATCCTCAGCCGGGGAAAATCCCGTGGGAACCATCCTACAACGCTTACCGGAGACAGAAAATGCTGGTAAATTACGTCATTTCTGTCTCATTTTTCCTGCACCGCGAGCGGGCATGACGCATGACAGCCGCGCACAAAGCAGGCATGACGGTCGCGCACAAAACGGGCAAGGCTGACGTGCGCGGCGCATGGAGCGCAGGATCTTGACTGAATTATGATTTTTTCCGCTGAATTACCGATCTTCGTGGAATTTGCCGGAACGTATGAGCATTCTGAGCCCGCGGGGCAGGAACCACGGAGGACGTCATGAATAGGGAGCGTCGTGAGCCAGAGACCGCGTATTTCCCTCCGAAATCCTATCGTTTGAATGCCGACGATCACTTTGTTTGGTTCTCGCCTGAATGGAATCTTGAATTCCGGGATACCCTAGGTGAATCCTATGACGCAGAGGACTACCTCGGCCGCTCTTTTTATGAACTCCTCGATGGGGTCGAGATTCAATTGATCTACCGTTCCGTCTTCCGCAGCGTGAGGCGGACCCATGGACAAAGACTCAGCCTGACCTTGCGCTGTGACAGATTTCCGCTGAAGATCTTCATGAGGCAGGATTTGAGTGGTTATGATGATGGTTCCATTGGCGTTCAACTTTCCTATACCAAGCTGGAGATTGTATCCATGCCACAGCCAGCCCTCTCTCTTGATCAGAATCAACCATTAAAAATGTGCAGCTGGTGCCAGTCCATTTTCGATTCTGTAAAAGTCACATGGCTGCCACTTGAGAAGGCTCTCGGTTACTTTCCTCTCTTGCATGACCATGAGCTTCCTGTTATCACGCACGGGTGCTGCCCCGTTTGCTATCAAACTCTGCGAGGCAAATTACATGAATATTCTGGTGGTCGACGATGATGCTGTGATGGTGGAACTCCTTCAGTATTTTCTGGAAGAGATTGGGATGTCGGTGATAACGGCTCACAGTCCACCTGAAGCTCTGCCCTACCTTCAAAAACAGAAACTGGATCTTGTGCTCTCCGATGCTGTCATGCCCGGCGGTGGCTACGAACGCCTCCTGAGCGACATTCAGAACACGCAGCCGGATCTGCCGGTGATTCTTATGTCCGGCTATGGTGCCTTTGATTTGAACCTGCCCCCTGACCAAACCCGAGGTTTCTGGCGCAAAGGCGAAGGCATCGATCATCTGCTCGATCTGGTCAAGGCCGTGAATTGATTCCGTCCTGAGCAAACGGCTCCCGCTCCGCAACGCGTTGGATCGCGTGCGGCCCCACCTCGATATGCCTATACAAATGACGCTGCATTTCCCATGAAAACCCATAAATTTGTGGCAAATGTCTAAAATCATGAATCAATCAAAGAAAACTGAAAAATAAAGCTCAACCATTGCGGATGAGTTCACTATACTCGCTCATCGAAGGACAATTTATTCAGAAGGAAAGCAATGCGAATGCGATTTGCCTGGCTACTCTTGTTTTTTTGGTTCGGTCGTCCGCTTCTGGCTGTCGATGGCAGTCCACCCACTCAAACCCTTTCAGCAGGCGGTTATCACACCTGTGCCCTGCGCAATAGCCAGGTCTATTGCTGGGGCTACGGGCTCCTGGGCCAGCTGGGTCAAGGGCAGCATGAAAACGAATCCCATGCTTCGCTCGTCACAGGACTTGGCAGTGACGTAACTCAAATCGCTACCGGCGAGCTGCACACCTGCGCTGTAAAAAAAACGGGTGAGGTGTACTGCTGGGGCTTCAGTTACACCGGAGCCGTTGGCAATGGCCAATCACGGATGAACACGGGCTTCGGCTCTTACATGATTCCATCAGCCACGCTGCAGCCAACCCGAGTCCAAGGCCTGGATGGGATTCGAATCACTCAACTGGCTGCAAGCAACAACTCCACCTGTGGTCTGAGCGCGACGGGTGATGTGTACTGCTGGGGAGCTGGCTCTGATTTTCAGCTCGGTGATCAAAAATCAGGAATCATGAATCACTCGGGAATCGCCCGCAAGGCCACGTCCCTGCCGTCCAAGGCCGTTTCCATTCACGGTGCCGAAAATGGGTTCTGTGCGATCACGACGAATCAACAGCTCATGTGCTGGGGTTTCGTGGTGGCAGCCACCCAGAAGTCCTATCCCATGACCAACATGACCCCCAACCTTCTAACAGTGAAAAGCCTCGCCCTCGGGGATACGCATTCCTGCTTTGTCGATGCGAATCAGAAGCTTTATTGCATCGGTGATAACTGGTATCAGCAGACGGGTCTGCCCGATACGGCGGATGCCTGGACGCCAGTCGGCACCGAACGCTGGAAGAGCGTCGACACTTATAAAAAAACCAGCTGCGGCATCACTGCAGCCGGCGAAGTGAAATGCTGGGGACTTTGTCTTTATGGCCTTTGCGGGGATACGAGCAAGAGCGTACTGCCGTCGCCTGAGCAGGGTCAGGATGTGTTCCGCTTCAGTTCTGATAAACCGATGACCATTCCGGGCGTCAGCAACGCCCTTGAAATCGCGGTCGGGGCTCGGCACGCCTGTGCGATGCTGAGTACGGGTGCGATCAAATGCTGGGGCAGTGGTTTTTTGGGACAGTTGGGCCAGGGATCCAGTGAACAGACCGCGAATCCTGTCACCGTGAATTTTTTAAACGGGACAGACTCCGCGGCCTGGTGGAAAGGTCTTAAAGTCACACCGGGCCAGCTTCAGGAAGCCCTGAACGATCTGGCTGTTTGGACCCAGCAGGAAAGCCGTAAGTCGATCTATTATTCCAAGTCGCTGGTCGCTCTGCCGCTGGACAGCGGACTGCGTGCGATCAATAAGAACAACTACAACAACATCTATGGCTTCGGCTATTACCACTGGATCCTGCGGAAGTCCGCTAAGTTTCTGCAGCTTCTGTTCCCGGATCGCGCCGTCACCGTACTGCGCGTGAATACGAACTATCCATACTCCAACCCGCAGTCGCAAGAGGATGCGCATGATCACGGACTGGATGCCGACCTTGGCTATATCCTGGAAAATCCAGATGATCCGCGGTCTCCGATTGATCTCGAAGCTCAGTTCTGGTTCACTTATATGATGTATAGCGAAGCCGCGCAGGTGACCGGACACCGCTATTCAGGTTTTTCCTATATTCACGAGCTGGAATCCTATCTTTACAAAGCCAAGGACGAGGCGCTGGTCGACAGCCGTTTCACCTTTACCAAGATGATGGATCCCTGGGAGTTCTATCACGTCTCTCATTTTCACTTTGGTATCAACCCTTGTGCGGCAAGCATACAGATGACGTCGGAGGGGCCGCGCTGCCGTTAAAGAGGCCGGACTCCGGGACCTGGGCCGCTGCCGTTAATCGAGCCCAACTCAAGGCCCATGTTGCCTTTCATAACAAATCCCGCTTCTTGAGGGTGGCCATCAGGTCACCCTCTTTTCTTTCAGGACTTCGCTTCCGGAATGATGGAAATGCCGCCGTGCGTTTCCAGAACGGCAAACTTGATCTGATCCATGCGTTCCAAGCCGTGATGCTCCCGAGCTGAAGCCAGGATATCATCCACTTCGATGCGGGCGGCCGCCATGCGCTCTTTTACAGGCTTGCCGTTCTCCACGATCAGGACCGGCCGGCTGTTCATCAGATGATTGAAGCGCGGCACCCGATAGCCCACGACCGAAAGCAGGATGTCGAGCCCCACCAGAGTGATAATGATCAAAAAGGAATTGGTCAGGGAATTATCATTCTGATTCAAAGCACTCTGGACCGTTTCACTGATGATAAGAAGCAGCACGAAATCAAAGGTCGTCGTTTCCGCCAGGCTGCGTTTGCCCGCAATCCTAAAAATAAGCCACACGAAAAAATAAGTCACCGTACCACGAATGATGCTGTCCATAGTCCTCTCGCCATCTCAGGGATAGACGAACTGGCGAAAGACATAACCGTCTTCGCCATTCACGAAAATTTTTCCTTCCAAGATCCCGATTTTCTGTGGCTCCAGGCGGAACTGCACCTTCACAGGCTCCCCGGTGCCGGTGGCGGTGAACCAAAAGAGAATCTGATCTCCATGCGCACTCGATTCAGGATCTGGCTGAATTCTTTCGAGGCGAAAATTGTGCATGTAACCGTTCGAAAAGGCGATGGCCACAACGCCGGATTCACCAGTCTGCGGCGGGATTTCAATCTCAAGGCTGGTCAGGTCGCCGAAATGGAGGAAGCGATCGTACTTCATCTGAAACTGCTCGCTTCTTAGAACGGTTTCGCTTAAATATCCGTTCCCGAACAGACCCAGCATGGCCGCCACGACCACGAGGGCCATGAACACCCAGCCGGCTCTTTCAAAGATCTTTTCCGTACGAAGGAAGGCCGGGTCGGCAAGAAAATCAAAACTCGTCTTGTTTTCCGACATAGTTCACCACCTGCTCGCGGATGATGCATTTTTCATGCTAGTCGCACGCACGCTGGTTTTGTAGGATAGGCCGGGTTTTTGCCCGCAGCCGCTCGCCGAGCATTCAGACTGGGTGAAGGTTGCCTGTAGGCTGGAATCTGCAGGGGAATGACCCAGAAAGGGGGAATGGATTTGCCACGCCGCTCAGCCGATCTTCATGGAAATGCACCCCATGAATCCAAACAGGCCCTTGTGATTATTGATGCCATCAATGATCTGGAGTGGGAAGGCGCGGAACCTTTAAGGCGAACAGCCGTGAAGGTGGCCAAGGCCATCGCCCATCTAAAAGCCAGAGCCACCGCGGCCCGCGTGCCTTGCATCTATGTGAATGATAACTTCGGAATGTGGCGCTCGGATTTCCATGCGCAGGTGGATCACTGCGCCGAAAGTCCTTATGGTGGACCCGTCGTTGCGCTCTTGCGGCCGAACCCGGAGGATTACTATATCCTGAAAGCGAAGCATTCCGGCTTCTACGCGAGTCCTTTGCATCTGCTGCTCGATCACATCAAAGCCGAGGAACTCATACTCACGGGTTTTACCACCGATAGCTGCGTGCTCTTCACAGCCACGGATGCCTATCTGCGCGATTATCGCGTGACCATACCCGAGGACTGCGTAGCCTCATGCCATGCCAGGGATCATAAAAGGTCTTTGGAGCTGTTGGAGAGTTCGATCAAGGCCCGGATCGTGGCCTCGCGCGCGATACGTTTCAAGCGGCCTCATGCGTGAGCTGACGCTTGATTTCCAGTTCCACGGTGCTGCCGTGGCCAGAGGTGGATTCCAGATGAATATGTCCACCCAGTTCGCGAATCGCTTGAATCACGCCTTCCAGCCCCACGCCGCGGCCGGCTTCCATGCTGACTGATTTTTGGGTGCTATGCCCCCCACGGCTCACGACTTCAATCAGATCGACCCAGCTTAGGCGACTGATCGCAGCCGCTGGCTTGCCTGTAAGCTCCTGGGCGCGTTCTTCCCAATAACTCCGATCGAAGCCTCGTCCATCGTCCCGGATGACCAGACGCAAAGCCTCCGGGCTTTCACTGAATTCGACATGGATATGGGCTTTCGGATTCTTGCCGAGACGCTCGCGATCTTCATCGAGGCCATGCACGATGGCATTTCTGAGGATATGAACCAAAAACTCCAGAGCCATCTCTTCCTTATGGGAACGCACCCGCACCTCACCGCCGATGACCTGAATCGTGACGGGACGGTTCAGACGAAACGCGAGGCTCTGGGAACTGTCCACGATAGGCTGGACTATCATATGCACGGGTTTGGCGAGCACGTCCTGGATCCAGCCCCTTACGTCCTGCTGAAGCGTGGGCTCCTGGCGCTTATCGACCAGGTTTTCCAGCTGCTGCAGCTGAGTCAGCGTCACGCGTGTTTCGTGCTGGCTATTCGGGCCCCAGACTGTTTTCAGTATGGTGTCATGCGCCGACAGGAAATCCCGGAACATATTTTCCAGGGTTTGAAGGTCAGCGGCACTCAGCTGACGGCCTTCTTCAAGTCTGTGCAGGCGCTTTGCGATCGCCTGCAGTCCGAAGACCATGCTGTTGCCCTTGAGCGTATGAAGCAGGAAAGCCTGCTCCCTTGCATCCACAGAGGCCTTGAGGCGGCCGATGAAATCATAGCTGTGATGAATGAACTGGCGGAAGGCTTCGATGTCCTGCAGGATCTTAATCAGAATGCGATGGCGTCTGGCCTCGCGTTTTTGCTTTTTGAGTTCGGTGACATCCTGAATGGTGAAGAGAAGGTTTTTGATGCCCCCGGTTTCGTCCCTCAGGATCTTGCAGTCCAGGCGCAACGAGCGTCCGCCTTGTTTGATGGCTGAAGGGAGCTGAGCTAGGGAAACGCTGGCCGGCATCGTATCCTGAAAGATCTGCGACCAGGCCAGATCCCAGATTTTTTTGCGAAAGGGATCCAGTTCGAGCAGTTCGGAAAAACGCTGCCCCTCTTGCAGAATCCGACCCAAAAGCTGATGGCAGGATTGCGAGAAGCCTTTCACGATCGTCCCATTCGGTGCCACGATCACAAAACCGCTGGCCACGTTATCGAGGATGGTGCGAATGGTTTCGGTCCGTTCCGCGACGAGGCCTTCGACTTGAGCCAGATGATTCTGCAGCTCTTCATTGAGCCCGCGAATCAAGCGATTCGCCTGAGCCCTGATGAACTGCACGCGATGACCCACGGCGAGCGACATCAAAAGGCCCTGCATGACAAGGCCGATGAAGTTTCCATACTGAATCACATGCGGGGCGTGATAAATGCCAAGCAGGTTGAAGGTCAAAAAGATATTGGCCGCCAGGAAGGTGACCGAAGCCAGAAAATAATAAGCTGCCGGTTTGTAGCCCCGGATCATGGCCACGACACTGGTAATGATCATGCACAGCGAGCCAATCCCCACGGTGACGCTGACAATCCGGGTCAGCGTATTGAAGTCGATGAAAGGCGTCAGCAGGATGGGAGCCAGCGCAAAGAGCAGAAGGCCGCGAAAAAAATTCAGGAATCCGGGCGCGGTTTTTTTAAGGGAAAGAAAGTAGATGGTGAAAAGGATACCGGAAAAATTGGTCAAAGACCCCACGACGACATAGCCTTCATTTTCCAGCCAGGCGGATATCCGCGGCTGGACCAGATAGGGCCAAATGTTTTGCATCGCGATTTGCAGGAGGATCATGCAGAGCAGAAAGAGAGTGTAATAGGCATAAGTCCGGCTGCGCAGCGAAAGGGCCAGGAAGCTGTTATAGAAAAAGAGCGCGATCAAAAAGCCGAACAGCCCGCCAATGATCAGGGTATCGACGAAATGATGACCTTTGAAGGCGGCTTCGCGCCATAGATAGAGCGAAAGGATATTCGTGCCGCGAGACTCGGTGCGGAGGTAATAGACGTTGGTCCCGGGATAGGCTTTCACCGTAAAGGTCGGGCTGCGGAAAGGAAAGGGATCGGTGCGAAGCTCGTTGCGGTCCCCCTGGTGGTCCACCTGCATGCGGCCATCCGGATCTTTCTGATAGAAGCTGATGTGATCGGTCAGCGCATAACGGCTTTCAAGCATCAAAGACTGCGGGCTGGCTTCGGGATTATGAATGACAATCCGCAGCCACAGTTCACCCTTGATGAAGGTGGGGCCCGGAATATCCTTTGCGGAAGGCACAAAATTGCCATCATAGCGGCCTTCGAACACCTGGGAAGGATCGAGAGGTTCGCTTTGGTTTTCCCAAAAAGACAGCCGCGCCCCCAGGAATAGCCCTTGCTTAGCCTGAACGCGCGCCAGATCGATAACAGGAAGCTCAAGCGCAGCAAGCGCCACAGCCGGACCAAGGCCCAGCCAGAAGGCTATCCAAATTAAAAATCTGCGCATGAAGATTCCCCGTTCTGTGTTCCGCATCGGTACTCTGGGGAAAACATTAAGAGGGGAACGCCAGGACGCCCGAGTAGGAATCCACCTACATCTAGGCACTTTGTGGCAAATTTTCTATAAGCGAAAAGGGGGCGTGGTGCCTCCATGTTGCGAATGGGGCGGATCCATGAAGCGTTGGGTTAAAATTGTTGCCTTTCTCATGCTGGGTTTAGGCAGCCTGGAACTCGTTTGGGTCATTGCGGCCAATCGTTATCTTCAGAGCCAGGATTTTCAGGAGCTGCTTCAGAAGGGGGATCTGAAGATAAGCTTTGAGAAAGCCTCCAGCTCCTGGCCCGGCCAGGTGCATGTCAAATCCTTGACGCTGGAAAACGCCAGCACGCGGCTGGACATGCCCGAGGCCGATCTGCACCTCAGCCTTATGGGGCTGGCCGGCAGGCGCATCATCTTCTGGTCTGCGGCCGGGGAAGGAGGAAGCTTCGCTTTTGAACCCTCAGCACCGACGGCAGAAGGGGCATCGGGCACCCAGAACCATCGCGCTTCACCGCCTCCCGCGGGCGAGGACAGTCAAGAAAGCGATTGGAGCGTTCATTTTCAAAAGCTGCGCTTCAGGAATCTGCAGCAGTTGAAAGTCGGCTCATTTACGGCCAAAGGGGCGATGGATATCAGCGCCGAACTGCATATCGCAGACGAGGACAGGGTCCGCGTGCGCGACGGCCGCGTGCAGCTTACCGCCGTGGAAACGCAATGGAAGGATCGAAACCTGGCGATCCTGCAGACGCTGAAGGGTCGATTCGAACTCGATCCCTTCACCGAGAACGACGAGCTTCTGCGAAAACTCTCGCTCGATGTTCAGGGCGAAGCCGAGCTTGAGCAGGGCCGGGTCCTGCAGAATGTGATCGTCGATGCTCCCTGGCTGCATATCAAGGGCCTGAATCTAAAAAGCAGCGGCCGCATCGTTTTGAAACAGGGGCAGCTCATGGAACCCACGCGGCTGACGTTTCAATCGGATCGCATGGAACTGGAACTCTGGAAAGAAACAGTGGCCGGTCATGGCACGCTGACTCTGAACGTGGACAAGAATCTGGCCCTGGACTTTGCGATTCCCAAATTCACTGTTGATCATGAAGGCAAGGGCATGGTGGATGTCAGCGGCCGCGATTTGAGTTTGAAGCTGGCCACCGAGGACAGGGATCTTTTAAGTCGCGACCGGGTGTGGCAAGCGGCTCTGGTTCTGCCGGAAAGCACGATTCATGATCTGAAGTACTTCAATCACTTCATGCCGCAGGGCCTCGGCTTTCAATTCCGCTCAGGCCAGGGAACCTTCGCTCTTCATTTGGATTCGGCCAGCACGCAAGGAAACTTCATTCGCGTGGACGCTCCCGCCGCGGCCATAGCCTATGAAAAACAGGAGTTCTTCGGGCGCGTGCATCAGGATCTGTCGATCGGCGACATTGATTTCGTCCAGGAAGGATTCACGGTTCCCAAGGGTGAACTGACTCTGAACGTGCGGCCAGGCGGCAAGGACTCCAGGGAGCCTGAATGGGCGGGCCAGCTGAGCCTGAGCCAAGGACGGATCGAGGTTACGCCCTCGCGTTTTGAAGGCATAATCAAGCTTAAAGCTGCGGATCTTCGGCCCTTGCTCTGGATCTTCGATCCGCAATCCAAGCTGCCCGATTGGTCGCGTAAACTTTTTCACAAGGATCAACTGGCCGCTCAGTTTCAGCTGAAGGCGGATGAAAACAGCTATACGATCGACCAGTTCAAGGCCGAGACGGACGAACTGAAACTCGAAGCCTGGTATCAGGGCAGTCAGGACAAAAAACGCGGAAAACTCTTCATGCGCTATGGGGCCATCAGCGCGGGCATCGCGGTCCACGATGATGATTTCAAAGTGAAGCTGCTCAGCTCGCGCGAATGGTTTCAAAAACGTCAGTAACTCTTAGAGCTGGCTCCGCAACCAGGAGGCGGGGACCTCCAAAACCCGGCGATACCAGGGTCGATCCTTCCAATGGTCCCAGGTGACCAGCCGCGAACGCGCCTTGTCCTTTTCAAAGGCCTCGGTTTCCGTAGCGGCAAACTTTCGATCGAAGACATTCAGGTTGGCTTCATCGTTCAGCTGAAAGGACCGATTGTCAAAGTTGGTGGACCCGACCGTGACGAAGACATCATCCACGATCATGACCTTGGTGTGATACATGGTGGGCTGATAGAGATAAATCCTGACCCCGGCCTTCAGCAGATCACCCCAAAGAGCCTCGGACGCAAGACGGGTCAGCGGCTGATCGTTGTAGGGTCCTGGCATGATGACTTCAATGGAAACCCCGCGTTTTCGGGCTAAAATCATCTGTTCCATGGCCAGATCATCCGGGACGAAATAGGCGTTGGCAATACGCACGCTGCGCGTGGCCGAGGCGATGGCCAGAAGATACATGAGCCGTACCGATTCATCATTGCCGCCGGCGCTGCTGGTAAACATTTGCGCCTCGGCGTCGCCGACGTGGGGCAAAGGCGGAAAATATTCATCACCGTGCAGGAGTTCAGGGCTGACCTTCATCCAATTCAGCATGAACGCCCCCTGCATCTCGCCGACCACTGGCCCCTCGACCTTAAAGTGCGAATCCCGCCAGTGATCAGGGTCCTGGGCATCACCCTGCCATTCATCTCCGATCCCGACGCCGCCGGTGAATCCCACGCGGCCATCGACGACCAGAATGCGCCGATGGGTACGATTATTCAAACGATTCAGAGTATACCATTTCAAAGGACGATAGAACTGCACCTGGATGCCGGCTTTGTTCATCTGCTCGACATATCCATCATCAATATTGGACGAGCCCACCCAGTCGATCAGAATGTGGACCTTCACGCCTTCGCGGGCTTTCTGGCAAAGAGCTTCCGTGAAGATACGCCCAATCTCGCCTTTCCAGTAAATATAGATCTCAAAGTTGATGGATTCTTTGGCCCCGCGGATGGCCTCCAGCATGGCCGGAAAAATCTCGTTCCCGTTGTGCAGCGCCTGCACCCGATTGCCTTCCGTCACCGGATCGCCCAGGAGACGATTCAGAGAGCGTCTGAACGCAGGGCTGTCCACTTCGTAGAGAGGCTGAATCACGTGCTTGAGACGCGTATCACCGCTCGACCAATTGAGCGCCAGGAGTATGAAAAAACTTGTGACCAAAGCGGATACGATTGCAATACGCCAGCGTCGCAGCATCAGAGGGTCCTCCTCACTCGGTCCAGTGCATGGTTGATGCCAGAGCTCTTGATCCTGTCTTTCCGAAAAATTGATTGGCCTTGGACTCAGGGTCTGGCTAAGGTCGGGGCCAGGAATTCTTCATAGAAAAGAAAGGGACTCGCATTATGCGTCGATTGTTCGGTGTCGTGATCGCACTCGGCCTCTCTGTTTCCAGTAGTCTTTTGGCGTCGGGCATGACGCTGCATATCTGGATGGCGGAAAAGGCTGCGAATGAATACGTTCAGATTCCTGAACTGCGCGCCTTCCTTCAGGAACAGGCCGCCGCTTATAAAAACGGTTCGATCTTCCCCGATTCGGGCTACACCATCAATCATCCTTTCGGCGAATATGCCCACTGGCACAATTTTTTGAACGCCTACTATGATGAAATCAATGAACGCTGCCCCGAACTGAGCAGCGGGCCTTGTCGGAAGGCCTTTGCTCACATGCTCGGGTCCCTGGCCCATAGCCTGGGGGATGTGAATTTCGATCGGCACTTCGTCACAGCGGAAGCCGACCACGATCACGGCGGGGATATCGACAAGGCCCAGACCTTCACCGATCCAGGCTGCGATTTTCTGGCTATTTTGGAGCATAAGCGCGGTTTTAAAATCCCCGATCTCGATCTGCCAATGGATGAACTTATCGGGGCTTTCGCGCGCGGTGGTGAGGTCGCGGTCACAGCCGAGGAAATGAAAAAGGGTGCGGCCATTCAAAAACTGGCGTTGGTCGGCGAGCCTTTGGGCAGTCCCTTCACCTATCTCTATTACAAAAGCAGGATGCCCTGGGCGTCGAAAAACTATCTGGACGCTCGCGGCGGCGTGAATGATACCGCACGGCGCATAGCCTATGCCTGGGAACTTGTATGGATTCGCTATCATCGGCAGGAATCCACCGCGGATCTTTTCAACTCCGTCGGTGGCTGGCCCTTTGTCGATTTTTATATAGCCGATCAGCTGATGGAGGACTTTTAAAGCGTGGGATGACCCCGCCCCCATTCCCTTGCGGGATGCTGGCGAAGGTCGGCTTTTTCCAGCATCGCCGCATACACGGCGGCGCGTGAAGCAGCCCCCGTTTCATCGGGATAAAGCGCCCGGCGTTCTTCCAGCAGAAGCGCAGCCCAGGCGCTGATCTGCGGCGCGGCGAAGGAACTGCCGGATTCAAACGTTTCTGTCGAAGGGCTATAAATGCCTTCGGCGGGAACAGCGAGCGTCCGCTTCTGCACGGGAAGGTAGTCACCCGGAATGGTCGCCGTCAAAGCCAATTCCTCGGCAAAAAGTCCCAGATTCAGAGCGAAGAGTTCAAGGCCGGCAGCGGCTTCTTCCTGATAAAGTTCACGGATGAGCTTCAAATCATAAGCGGTCAGACTTGAAACAGGGCCAAGACCTTTTTCCACACGGGGACGTGTCAGTTGACCAAAGAGGTCACTGCCGGTATTGCCAAGGGCTTTGACCAAAATCCCCTGCCTTGTCCAGCGACGCAGCGCCTCTTCAAATACCTTATCCACTCCATGCGTGCGTGGATCCTCGGGAAACGCCCGGCTCAGATTGATGATATCAAGGTCCTGTCTCGCGGCCAGATGCTGCATGGCTGCAGCATAGGATTGGGCATCCGAGGCCACGGGAAGAATGCTGGCCTCAGGAGCAAGCTCCAGTATGACGTCAATCACCGTATTGCCATGGGAAAGCCCGACCGGACGGCCGAAAACCAGCGGTTTCTCAATAAAGGCTTTGGGATAACTCCGCCTTTGTTCATCGAGCTGTTCCATTTCAAAGACATCAAAGACCACGATGCGAATCCCCCGCCCTTGACGCGTGAGTTTCAAGGGACCAAGGCCCAGACCCGAAAATCCGGGATGAATCGCCCTAACATAATGGGTGATGGCCTTTTGAAAATCCGAAAGCAGGCCGCGGCTTGCAATGAATTCATCATGAAGGCGTGCCTGCTCCTCGGGGCTCATGCCTTCAAAAAGAATGGTCACAAGGCCCAGGAAATCCGCAAGACGCGACGGCCATTGGGCGATACGCTGTTCATCAAAGAGGCGACGAACGGTCCTCTGATCCGGAGCCCCAGGCAGCTTATAAAAAGCCGGAATAATCGCCTTGAGATCAGCCTCAGCTTCAAAGCCATGCATAGTTTCCAGGCGGTTCAGGGCGGCCGTCAACTCAGCCTCTCCGGCATATGCCCTGGGCAAAAGAAGGGTCCATGTCAGCAGTATCGCAGCCATCCATCGCTTCATCGTCGCGTGCTCCCATTCGATCAGGCCGCGGTCATAGCATGAATCCGTGGGAAAGGAAATGGCGATGCCGTGCGCCCCTGGCCTCGACGGCCTCGCTGAAAACGCTTAATATACAAAAGGATTTCACCGGAGTTGATTGCATGCGTCGTCTTCTGAATCCTTTCGCTTTGGTCCTCACCACTCTCCTGGCCGCTGGCTATTCGTATCTGGCTCTGCGCCTGTTCGAAAGCACCGCAGCGCGCCTTCTTCTGGCCTTGCCCGTGATCTGTATCTGGATCATTCCGGTTTTCTTCTGGAGCCGTAACAAGGAAGTCCATACCGAACGCGACGAAATCCTGCAGGGCGTGGCCTATGTTTGCATGGGCTGGCTGAATTTCCTGATGGTGCTGACGTTGATGCGTGATGCCGCCTGGCTTTTGAGCCACTGGTTTTTGCCGGGTGAATGGGCCGTGCGGCTTATGAATCCGGGGTCCATCATCGTGGTCATCGCGTCCTTAGTGGCTTTGATCCTTGGCATGCTGATCGCCTTCGGGGGACCGCGCGTTGTGGAGATCGATGTTCCGGTCGATAACTTGGATCCTGCCTTTGATGGCTTTCGCATCGCGCAAATCAGCGATCTGCATGTCAGCTTCATCATTCGCCGTCCCTATGTGCAGAGCGTGGTGGATAAGGTCAACGCTTTAAAAGCCGACCTCGTGGTCCTGACCGGCGACATCGTCGATGGCAGCGTGCAGAAACTAAAAACCTATGTGGAGCCCCTCGCCTCGCTGGCCCCGGCCGCGCAGCGTTATCTGATCCTTGGCAATCATGAATACTATGCCGGCGTTCGATCATGGATCGATCACTTCAGGACTCTGGGGCTCAATGTTCTCCTGAACGAATATCAGACCATTCATCATAATGGTTCCACCCTCCATCTGGGAGGCGTCGTCGATCCCGCCGGCACTGCGATGGGTGAAGGGCCCAGCCCGGAAAAAGCCCTCGGTCCCGACGGTCTGCGCATCCTCCTGGCCCACAATCCCAAACTCGCGGGAGCCTCGGCGCCTTTGGGTTACGATCTGATGCTGTCCGGTCACACGCACGCCGGGCAGTTCTATCCCTGGAACCTCGCTGTTCGCCTCGTGCATGCTCCGCATGTCGTCGGCCTTTCGCGTGAAGGGAAAATGTGGGTGTATGTGAATCCCGGCACGGGCAGCTGGGGACCACCGATTCGCCTGGGAACAAGACCTGAATTAACTCTGATCCGTCTTGTGAGGGCCCGGCCCGCATGAAAAACTATCGAATGTGGTTTCTCGTCTTTCTGCTCGGCTGTCGCACAGGTTCGTATGAAGGTCCGACCTCGGATCATTTCGATGGCGAGCGTTTTTTTCAGCCCGGTGTCACCTCGCACAAAAGTTTTCTCGATCTCCTTCGCTGGCGTTTGACCGGCGATCGCGCGGAGTGGCCCGAATGGGTTCCCAATACCGAGGAACCCAATCTGCCCGCCGAGGTCATGCCGGGTGAGATCGTCGTCACCTTCGTCAATCACGCCACGCTTCTGATTCAACTGCCAGGACTCAATATCCTCACCGATCCCAGCTGGTCAGAGCGCGCCAGCCCGGTAAGCTGGGCAGGACCCAAGCGTGTGCGGGCCCCCGGCCTGCCGTTTGAAAAGCTGCCTAAGATTCATGCCGTCCTGGTCTCGCACAATCATTATGATCATCTGGATGTTCCCACCTTGCAGCGGCTTGCCGTTGAGCATGAGGCTGCGATCTTTGTCCCGCTTGGAGACAAAGGCTGGCTTGAAAACGAAGGCGTCACGCGCGTGCAGGAAATGGACTGGGGTCAGTCCATCCCTTTAGGTCCTGCCGTCCAGGCCTTCTTCACACCAAGTCAGCACTGGTCCGCGCGCGGACTCTTTGATCGCAACCGCAGCCTTTGGGGATCGTGGCTTTTGCAATTCGGCGAGCACCGCCTCTATTTTGCGGGTGATACGGGCTACGGCCCGCATTTTGAAAAGATAAAAAAAGACTACGGCAAAGTCTGGCTTGCTCTTCTGCCTATCGGTGCGTATGAGCCTCGTTGGTTCATGAAGGATGCGCACATCAATCCCGCGGAAGCCGTGCAGGCCCATCAGGATCTCGGGGCCACGCGAAGTCTCGGCATGCATTACGGCTGCTGGCAGCTGACGGATGAAGCCATAGATCGGCCGGTTCAGGATTTGCATGAGGCCCTGCGTGCTGCGCAAATTCCAAGCGCGGATTTTGAAGCGGCCGTGGTCGGAAGAACTTATCGGTTTCGTCCCGACTCTCCGTAAAAGCGAAGGAGAAAACATGCGGGCCCTGGCTATCCTCATTTTCGCAGCGTCTGCCACATCCTGTGCCACTCACCCCTGCACCTGGTCGGATGTTTATGAAAAATCCTCTCACTGCGAGAATGATGTGTGTGCTCCGCCTCCACCGGAGCACGGGCCTGGATCAGCCAATTCCCCTCACGCATCCGTTCAGCGCCTTGTTCTTGGCAAGGATGCCTCCGATCCTTTGCATACTGTTATCTATATTCCTGCCGCACCGCAGCCTACCACAGCGCCCGTTGTTCTTTTTTTGCATGGATATTTCGATGCCGAGCCGGAACCTTATGAGGTCATGCTGCAGCATATCGCCCGCAAAGGTTTCATTGTCATCTATCCGAGCTATGGACATCCCCTGAAGCCTCAGGAATGGGCCCAGAATGCACGCGATGCGATGCAGAAGGCTCTCAGCACTCTGGAGCAGGAAACCGCGGTCAAAGCCGATCGCAACCGCGTGGCCTTTATCGGGCATTCGATTGGTGGCATCCTCGCTCTGCACCTTGCGCAAAAAAACCAAAGCGATCCTGCATTCGCTCTGCCCCAGCCCCGTCTGATTATTACGCTCGACGCAGCAGGCAGCACATCCCTCGCCTATCCGTTTATATCTATAGATAAGGATAGTCTCAGTCGTTTACCCAAGGAGACCTGGCTTCTTCTGGTTATGGCAGAGGAAACTTATCAATACCGAGAGAAGGATCCCGAAAAATGCGCGGATCAAACCAAACCGCCCACGGAAAACTGCAGCTCGTTCGCTCTCAATCGTTTAGCGTTTCTCAAAAGTGATAAAATTCCGCTCGCGCATAAATCAGCTTTGATGATTCCGAGCGATCAGGAAGGTGACGTTCAGCTCCGCTCCGAGCATAACGCTGTCCAGGGTGATTGCGGCTTCTTCGCGAAGCCCATTGATGCCGTCGATACCTGGGGCTACTGGAAGCTCACCGTCGGGGCTCTATCGCATGTCCTGCTGCAAGATCCTCGTGATTATGCCTTTGCTGAAAGCGAAAACCGACGCGCCTTCGGCACCTGGAGCAACGGCCGCAAAGCCCGTCCGATCACTTCACTCCGATCCTGTTTTCTGCAAGGCGACTGCCCACCCTGACTCGCGCCTTTGGATGAGTATGTACATAAAGTTCGGTATTGCCCCACTTGAGTTTCCTTGTGGTATGTTAATGGGCCTCGAACAGACAGCAATGTGGGACTCCTTTCCAAAGCCACCCGACTTGTCGCCTGTCACATAACGCAGACAGCACCAAGCCTTCTTCGCATAAGAATTTTTTTCAATCCGCCGTAATCAGCCGCAGCAAAGACTTGTCGCCGTGAGTTCAGAAAAAGTTAACTGAATTCCTGCCAGGAAGCTTTTATACCCGTGGTTAGCCGATAACTGAATTTTTTTAGCAAAACAGAGAACGTGCATGCAAACTCCAGCCTCACGCGGAGCGTCGCTGTGCCACGCGAGAATTGAAGGTGGTCTATCCTATGATATCTCCTGCTATCGTTGGCGTGTCTCCTTTTGAAACTCCGGATGTTGGATTGGTGGAAAGCCTAGGCAAAGCAGGCGCGATCGCGATTCTCGATTTGGGTCGGGACAGCGCAAACGGACGAAACGCTCTGGCTGCCTTGCAAAGGAACCGCATGCCCGCCTTCGGTGTGCGCATCAGCCGCCTTGAGTCTTTCACGCCCGCGGATTTGAGTGATCGCGTCACGATCTTGATCCTCGATGCGGCCGATCTTTTGATCCAGAAAAACCCGGAGGAAACTTTGGATGCCTGGCGCACAAACACGCGCAGCATCTGGGTCCAGGTCTGTTCACTTGAGGAAGCACGAAAGCTGCTTGCCCAAGCGAAGCCCGATGGCTTGATTGCCAAAGGTGCGGAAAGCGGCGGGCGCGTCGGCACTTCGTCGAGTTTGATTCTGATGCAGGAGCTTCGTCAGCTCGATCTTCCCTTCTGGGTCCAGGGCGGCATCGGCGTTCATGCGGCAGCGGCCGCTTTCGCAGCAGGGGCCCGCGCGGTCGTGCTCGATTCACAGCTCGCACTTTTGAAAGAGGCCGCGCTGCCGGATGCTCTCAAGAAAATCATTCGTCACTTTGAAGGCACAGAAACGCGCATCCTTCATCAGCATCAGGTGGTGAGTCGGCCCGATCTCAAAGTTCCGCAGGAAAACGAAGTCACGCGTGAGCGTTTCCTCGATCATCTCGGCTGGCAGGGCGCGACACCCATACTCCCGGCGGGTCAGGATCTTTATCTCGCTCGCGTGTTTGCGGAACGCTTTGGCAATGTCTCGGCCATGGTGCAGGGCATGAAGCGAAGCGTGCGGGGTCATCTCCGTCAGGCCAAGGCTCTCGACTTTTTGAAGCCGCAAGGACCCCTCGCACAGTCCTATCGCACCCGCTATCCTCTGGCTCAGGGACCGATGACCCGCGTCAGTGATCGTGCTGATTTTATCAAAGCGGTTTCTGATAATGGAGCCCTGCCCTTCGTTGCGCTCTCGCTCATGGGAAAAACAGCCTGTCGCGAGCTGCTCGAAGAAACGGAGAGAAAATTAGGGACACAGCCCTGGGGCGTCGGCATCCTGGGTTTTGTTTCGGAAGACTTGCGTCAGGAGCAGCTTGAGGTCTTGAAGGATTTCCGCCCCTCCGCGGTTTTGATCGCAGGCGGGCGGCCAGCGCAAGCCGATTTTTTTGAAAAGAAAGGCATCCGCTGCTTTCTGCATGTGCCCTCGCCCGGACTTTTGCAGCAGTTTTTAAAGGATGGCGCCCGCCGCTTTATTTTCGAGGGGCGCGAATGCGGTGGTCACGTCGGTCCACGCTATAGTTTTGTGCTATGGGAAACGCAGATCGAAATCCTCCTTCAATCCCACTGCGTGGACGAGCTGGAACTATTCTTTGCCGGCGGCCTTCATGATGCGCTTTCGGGAGCGATGCTCGCGGCCATGACCGCCCCGCTCGCCGCACGCGGTGCGAAGATCGGTGCCCTTCTCGGTTCGGCCTATCTCTTCACAGAAGAGGCCGTGCAAACCGGAGCCATCCTGCAAAAATTCCAGGATGAAGCCCTGCGCTGCCGTGAAACTTCGCTCCTGGAGACAGCGCCGGGACATGCGGTGCGCTGTGCGGATACGCGTTTTGTGGAAACCTTCAACACCCTTAAAAATGAACTGCGGGGACTCAAAGATCCGAAACAGGTCTGGGCCGAACTCGAAGAATTGAATGTCGGTCGTCTGCGGATCGCATCAAAGGGCCTGGAACGCAAGGGTGATGCGCTGGTCAGTGTCGATGCGCAGCGGCAGGCGGACGAGGGTCTTTATATGCTGGGCCAGGTCGCTCAGCTGCGGCACGAGGTCTGCACCATGCAGGCGCTGCATGAGGATATCACCAGCGGCGCGTCGCGGATTCTGGCCGACATCAATCTTGACGAAGCGCCCAGACGCGAGCCCTCGGATATTGCCATCATCGGGATGGCCTGTATTTTCCCGGGTGCGAAGGATCTCGAAAGCTACTGGCGCAACATCCTGACCGGCGCGGATCTGATTTCCGAAGTGCCCGAGAGTCGTTGGAATCCACGTACCTATTACGACCCTAGCGGACAGGATGCGAACAAATCCATTTCCAAATGGGGCGGTTTCATCGATGAAACGGAATTTGATCCCTTGGAATTCGGGATTCCGCCCAATTCGATGGGCGCCATCGAACCGACCCAGCTTTTAAGCCTTAAGGTTGCCAAACGCGCTTTGGAAGATGCCGGCTATCAAAACCGGAGCTTTGATCGCGAACGCACCTCCGTCATATTCGGAGCCGAGGCCGGCACGGATCTTTCCTCCGCCTATGGCTTCCGCGCTCAATTCCCGATGTTTGCCGGCCCCATACCGGCGGAACTCGATGCGCACCTTCCCAGCCTGACCGAGGATTCTTTCCCCGGCGTCCTGGCCAACGTCATCTCCGGGCGGATTGCCAATCGCCTCGATCTGGGCGGATCCAATTACACGGTCGATGCTGCCTGCGCTTCATCACTTGCGGCCTTGGACCTTGCGATCAAGGAACTCACCGAAGGCGAAAGTGAAATGGTCCTTTGCGGAGGCGCGGACCTTCATAACAGCATCAACGACTACCTCATGTTTTCCAGTGTCAAAGCGCTGTCGCGCAGTGGGAAATCCCATCCCTTCGCCGCGGACGGTGATGGCATCGTGATTGCTGAAGGTGTCGCTGTCGTGGTTCTCAAGCGCCTGCCTGATGCCATCCGCGATGGGGATCGCATCTATTCGGTGGTGAAGGCCATCGGTTCATCCAGTGACGGTAAAAGCCTTGGTCTGACCGCGCCGCGCAAAGAGGGTCAGATGCGGGCTCTGAATCGCGCATACGAACGCGCGGGTCTGAATCCGACCGATATCGAATTGGTCGAGGCTCACGGCACCGGCACAGTGGTGGGTGATCGCACCGAACTCGAAACCTTGAGTACCGTGTTCTTTGAAGCCGGCGCCCTGAATCGACAGTGTGCGCTGGGATCGGTGAAGTCACAGATCGGTCACACCAAATGTGCCGCGGGCCTTGCCGGTGTGATTAAAACGAGTCTCGCGCTTTACCACGGGATTCTGCCTCCAACCCTGCATGTGCAGGAACCCAATCCGTC
This sequence comes from Oligoflexus sp., assembly GCF_035712445.1. Taxonomy (NCBI): domain Bacteria; kingdom Pseudomonadati; phylum Bdellovibrionota; class Oligoflexia; order Oligoflexales; family Oligoflexaceae; genus Oligoflexus; species Oligoflexus sp. The sequence continues at coordinate 29,515 of NZ_DASTAT010000143.1, forward strand.
CTATCGTCCGTCCGCGAATCCCTTTTATTTCAGTTCCGTGGCCCTGCCCTGGGTCCGTAAGGACAGAAAAGCGGCGGTGAGTGCTTTTGGTTTTGGTGGCACGAATTTCCATACGGTGCTGACGTCATACAGCGAACCTGACTCCACGCTGCCGGCACCTCAGGGTCGCGCAGCTGAACTCTTTGTCTTTGCCCATAAGGACGAGATGCGGCAGCTCAAGGAGATTCTGCAGAATCACCCCGAGCTGCTTTTTTCGCGTCTGGCCTATACCCAGGCGCAAAGAGCCGCCGGAAAAATTGCGCTGGCTCTGGTCGCGCGAAACAGTGCGGACCTACTGCAGAAGATCGAGCATGCGCTCAGCAGCAACGAATCAACGCCGGTCCAAGGCATCTTTGTGCGGAAAAACGAGGTTTTTCAGGGCAAAATCGCCATTCTCTTTTCAGGTCAGGGCAGCCAGTCTTTGAATATGGGCGCGGAACTCTTCACAAGCTTCCCGCAGCTGCGGCCTTATTTGGAGCTGGGAAGTCCGTGGCTCGCGCGCATCTTCCCCAAAGGCATCGTGCCCCAATCGGAAGAGCTTTTGAAACAGACCAGCTGTGCTCAGCCCGCACTCGGACTTGTGGAAATGGCCTTTCATGATCTCTTAAGATCCATGGGTCTATCCGCGGATATGTTTGCGGGTCATAGTTACGGTGAGCTGACCGCTCTTCATGCTGCCGGCTCCCTTTCCGCGGCAGACCTTATTATTTTGAGCCAGGCGCGCGCGGAAGCGATAGAAACAGCCGCTCAAGGACAAAAAGGTTCGATGGCTGCCGTGTCGGCGAATCTGAGCACCGTGACCCAGGCCATTCATGGTTTGAATGTCTGGATTGCCAATCATAATGCACCGCAGCAGGTGGTGATCGCCGGCCTGGATGGTGATATCGAGGCCGCTTTGATTTCACTCAAGGCCCAGGGACTCGCCGCGAAAAAAATCCCTGTGGCCTGCGCCTTCCATAGTCCCCTGCTCGCACGGGCTGAAGAGCTTTTTGCCAAGGCCTTGAAAGACGTTCGCCTGGAACAACCGCAAAAGCCGATTTACGCCAACACCACGGCCGCGCCGCATGATTTCGAACTTCTGCGCCAGACCTATGCGCAGCAGATCGTAAAACCCGTGCAGTTCGTTCAGCAGATCGAACGCATGCACGAGGATGGTGCGCGGCTTTTCCTGGAAGTCGGTCCGGGCTCTGTGCTGAAGGATCTGGTCGGCCGCATTCTGGGTGATCGGCCGCATCTGGCCCGTTCGATGGGACAGAAAGGCAATAGCCTGGAGCAGTTTTTAAAACTGGTCGCGGAACTTTTAAGCCTCGGACTGCCGCTGCAAACCGAAATCCTCTTCGAAGGCCGTCAGCTGCAGGCCTACGATTTCGATCTTTGGCTGCAGAAAAAACCGAGCCCCACGCTCTGGTTGGTGAACGGCCATCTGGCCCGCCCACGCCTGGGCGTCATTCCCAAAGGTGCTCTGAAGCCAGGTGAATTCCAATTGAATCTTTCCAGCATGTATCAGGGAGCCGACATGAATCACGATAGTGCGAAATCCGAGACCCGCGAAAGTCTTGTCAAAGAATATCTCCACTCCATGCGGCAGCTCGTGGAAAGTCAAAAGCAGGTGATGCTGCAGTACCTCGGCGCGGATATGCAGCCGGTTCTGCGAATGGCCGAGCCTCAACCCATGCGGGATGCGCAGGCGGCTTTGAAGGTTGTGAGCAGTCCTGCGCCCGCTCCGGTCACGGCGCGTCCTCTTGTGGAAATCAAGGTGCGGGATACCAAGGAAACCGTTCTTGAAGTCGTGAGCCAGAAAACCGGCTATCCGAGTGAGATGCTGGATCTCGATCAGGATCTGGAAGCGGACCTCAGTATTGATTCGATCAAACGTTTTGAAATCATCGCCGACCTTGGTGATATCCTCGGTCATGCCCGCGAACAGCTGGAAAAGCTGGCCAGCATGAAGACTCTGCGGCAGATGATTCAGGCGCTTGAAGGTCAGCAGAAAACTGCGCCCGCCACCACACCGGCAGCCGTCCCGGAAGCGAAATCACCTGTCGATCAGAATGTCCGGCAGTATTTAATCCGCGTGGAAGAGGCACCGCTCCCCTTGAAAGTCGATGCAGAGCAGAAGCTCAATAATCGACGGATTGCCATACTCCGCGATAGCAAGGGGATTGCCGAAGCTTTGGCCGGTTTTCTGACGGAAGCGGGAGCCCAGGTGAAACTCGTGTCCATCGGTGAAGACGCACCGTCGGATGCAGACGCTTTTGATGGACTCGTCCTGCTTTCCCTTCTCGATGAATGGGGTTCCAATCCTACGGAAGTCTTTAAAACTTTGCAGCAGGCCTGCCGGCGTAACATTCATACCATCATCGGCGTCACAGGTCGGGGCGGTGCCTTTGGTCACGATAGCCAGGCCGAACATGGACCACAGGGCAAGGGCATGTCGGGACTTTTCAAAAGTCTCGCCAAGGAATTCGCCGATAAAATGGTCAAGGTCATCGACTTTGATCCCCGTGAAGCGGTGGCCCTGATCGCACGGAACATCTTCCAGGAGATTCTGGTGGCTGACCCTCTGGTGGAAGTCGGCTACGTGGGCGAAGTCCGGCGTCAGCTCGTTTGCGTTCCCCTCCTCACCGAACTCGGAACAGAGACCCTCTCGCTCGATAAAAATTCCGTGATCCTGATGCTCGGTGGTGCGCGAGGAATCGCCGCGCAGGTGGCTTTGAAATTCGCGGAGCAGTATGGCTGCCGCTTTGAAATCGTCGGTCGCTCGCCGCTGCCTGACGAGGAAAGCCCCGAGACAGCCTCGATCCCGGACCTTCATGGTTTGAAGGCTTATTTCGTGCAAAAGAAGACCTTTAAAAAACCTGCGGAGATTGAAAGCGCCTGCCGCAGGATCCTTCAGAACCGGGAAATGCAGGCCACCCTGAATAAATTGAACAAGCTGGGTTCCGGTGTCCGCTATCACTGTTTTGATGTGCGGGACAAAGGCCGTCTGGAAGAACTGATGGATCGCCTTTATGCCGAGGGCCGGATTGATGGTGTGATTCACGCAGCCGGTGTTCTGAGTGATTCTCTGATCCTCGATAAGACGCCCGAAGCCTTCAAACGCGTCTTTGAAACCAAGGTCAATCCCGCGGAAGTGCTGGAAGCCAAATTGCAGAATGACGTAAAATTCGTCGCGCTCTTTTCCAGTGTCTCGGGTTGCTTCGGCAATCGCGGGCAGACCGATTATGCGGCGGCCAACAGCGCCTTGGATCATGTCGCTCGAAGTCTGGGCCGCCGCGTCAAGGGCCGCACTCTTTCCATCAACTGGGGCCCCTGGGCGGGCACCGGCATGGTCACGGCGGACCTTGAAAATGAATACCGCCGCCGCGGTATCGGTCTTATTCCCCCGCAGGTCGGCACGCAGCGTTTCCTGGATGAGCTTCGTTTCGGACGCCATGAAACCCGGCAGGTCGTTATCATGAACGGTTCGCCAGAAAGCTTTGGTCTCTCATGAGCATGCAGGACGTTTTGCTGCTGGCAGCGGACGATACAAAAATGCTGATGGAAGGACTCCGTGAAGGACTATCCTTGACCGTCGGGCGCGGTATGATGCGCCTGGCGGTCGTTCACCCCACGGCCGAGCGCCTGGAACGCGCGCGAAAGCTTGTGGAAAAGGGTAAAGCCAGTCGCGGAATCCAGGATATGTGGTTTGTGCCGGAAGGTCTGCTTCATGAAGGCGGCAAACTTGCCTTCATGTATCCGGGCATAGATTCGCAGACGCCGCCCGATACGCGGGACGTCGCCGGGCACTTTCAACTGCCTCCGGTCAGGATGCAGGGAAAAGGATCACTGGAAGATCGCGGCAGTGAGGTTTTTTTCACCTCGGATCTTTACACCAGCGTTCTGAAAAAAATGCGTCTGGAGCCCGATGTCCTTCTGGGTCATAGCATCGGCGAATGGACCGCGATGGTAGCGGCCGGGTATACCGGCGATCAGTCGGTGGACGAGGTCGCCGCTGCACTGCAGCCGGGAATGCTGCCTGTGCCAGGTGTCGTCTTTGTCGCGTTGAGCTGCGGAGTGGATAAGGCCCGCGCTGCCATCCAGGGTCTGCCCGAGCTGGAAATCTCGCATGATAATTGTCCGCATCAATCCATAATCTGCGGTATAGAATCCAGCGCCGACATTGCGATCGCCCGTCTTCGTGATGAACGGGTCATCTGTCAGAAACTGGATTTTCGCTCGGGCTTTCACACCTCCCTTTTCAAAAATTTTACGGGTGTGATCGAACGCAGTTTTCGGGCGTTAAAGCTCAATGAACCTATCAAATCCCTTTGGTCGGCCACGACCTGCCGTCCCTACCCGAAGGATCATGAGGCCCTGCAAAAGCTTATGATCCAGCATCTGGTGGAACCTGTTCGCTTCCGCGAACTCACCGACGCACTTTATGCCGAGGGGGTGCGGGTCTTTTTACAGGTCGGCGCAGGCAGTCTGCCCGGTTTTGTCGATGATACCCTGCGTGGCCGTCCGCATCTGGCCTTGAGCACGATCGCGTCACAGCGTTCCGCACTGGCTCAGCTGCAGCGTTTCGGAGCGGCACTCTTCGCAGAAGGCGCGAATTTCGATGTGACCACCTTGCAGGCGCATAAGCCCGTGGCCCCAGCCATGCCAGCCCTCAAACCGAAAACATTGACCCTGGCCACAGACCTCGTCCAGGATATGGAACTTTGCTTTGCCGCCATGCAGGATGCCATGCGTGAGGTCACAGCCGCACTTCATATCACAGAACCCTTCCGCTTTAAAATCCAGCATAGCCTTAGCCTGAAGGATCGGCCCGAGCTGATGGATCACTGCATTTATCGGCAGAAAAAAGGCTGGAAGAATACCAATGACCTCTTCCCGGTCATGCCGATGACGGCCACGATTGAACTCGTGCGGCAGCTCGCCGAGTCTCATGTGGACCAAAGGGTCGTGATTGCGATCGAAGATATTTCGGCCACCAAATGGCTGGCTGTGGAATCCGTGAAAGACCTCGACATCGAACTCAGCTATGACGGCCGCAGCCGTTTGAAAGTCGACATTATCGGTCACTTCACGGCCACTGCTGTCATGGCCACCGCCTATCCCCCGGCACCGCCCTGCTCGCTCGCTCCTTTGAAAAATCCGGAAGCGAGCACGATTCCTCTGGCCACCGTCTATGATGATGGCTGGCTCTTTCATGGGCCGCGCTATCAATGTCTCGCTGCCTTTGATGGAGTCGGAGACGACGGTATTGATGGTAAAATCCGCGCGACATCAACCCCCGGTGCTCTTTTGGATAACGTCGGGCAGCTCGCCGGTCTTTGGATCATGCAAAGGCTGCCGATCGACCGCTATGCGATGCCGATCCGCATCAAACGCATCCGCTTCCATGGACCTCAGCCCGCTCTCGGTGTTTTGGACTGCCGCATTCGCAATCGCCGGATCCGTAGCCGCGATATCATGTTCGATATGGAAGTGAGTGCCGAAGGCAAAGTCTGGGCCTCTATCGAAGCCTGGGAAAAATGGCGTTTTGAATGCGATGACAAGCTCTGGCAGTTCCTTATCAAGCCAGGCCGCAGCCTGCTCGCCGAACAAAGGGAAGGCTTCAGCTGCTTCGAACCCGAGCAGCTGAGCGATGGCATTGCGCATGAATTATCCCGCCGCTATCTGCGCGAGGACGAACGCAAAATCTATCAGACTCTCGGCAGCAAACAAAAAGATTGGATCTGCGGCCGCGTGGCCGCCAAGGATGCCGTCAGGCATTACCTTTGGTCGCAGGGCTATCCGCATGATATCTATCCGGCCGAGATCTGGATTCAAAACGATGCGAACGGCAAGCCCTGCATCACCGAAATGCCCGGCTCCTGGCTGCTGCATGTCTCCATCTCGCATAAGGATCATCGGGGTGTGGCCCTGGTCAGTGAGCGGGCCTTCCCCGGCATTGATATCGAAAAGATTGAGCAGCGCCAGGATTCTTTCATCCACACGGTTTTTACCCGTGATGAATGGGAACTGCTGCCGGCCGAGGATCGTGCGGAATGGGTCACCCGCTTTTGGAGCGCGAAAGAAGCCTTTGCCAAGTCCACAGGCCTTGGACTTCAGGGTGATCCGAAAAAATTTGTAATTGAAAGATGGGAAAAGGACCGGATTCGCATTCAAAAATCCTGGGTCGAGTCCACTAAACTCGGGTCCTTTATTGTGAGTAAATTTGGAGGTTTGAACTAATGTTCGAGGCGCACAAGGAACAGAGAATTTTGGAAGACGTCCGCACCATGATCGCGGGCATCATCGGCCAGGACGTGGATCTGAATGATCGCGAGATCGCGCTCGACACCTCCTTCAATCGTGATCTGGAGCTGGAAAGCATTGAATTCGTCGTGCTCTCCGAGCAGCTGCAGAACCGCTACGGAAGAGAGATCGACTTCGCTGGCTGGCTCGCCGGCAAGGAGCTTCAGGATATCATCAATCTTCGCGTCGGAGACGTGGTCAGGTTTATCGAACAATGCCATTGATGACGATCAACGGAACAGAAATTCATTTTCAGCGCATGGGCCAGGGGCCGGCTGTGGTCATGATCCATGGCCTGCTCCTTGGAAACATGGCCAGCTGGTATTTCAGCGTCGCGTCCCAGCTCGCTGCGCGTCATGAGGTTTTGCTCTACGATCTGCGCGGGCATGGGCTGAGTGAACTCAGTCCGACCGGCTATGACCTGGAAACGATGGTCGATGATCTGGAGATCCTCCTTGATTCCCAGGGTTTCGATCAGGTCGCCCTTGTCGGCCACAGCTATGGTGCAATGATAGCCCTGCAGTTCGCTCTGCGGCATCCCGATCGCGTGAGCCGCCTCGTCTGTATCGAAGCGCCGATGCCCCTGGCTCGCGGACTCGAAATGGATGAATTCCGCAATGCCGACCCGGAAACCATGCTCGCGGCATTGCCGATCGAGCTGCAAAATTCCTTGGGCACCGGCAGTCGACAGGGACGCAAGCTGATGGCGCGTTTAAATTTTCTTTTGAATGAAACCAATCTGCTCGCTCAGCTGCGTCGTGAGCCCAATCCCGCTCCGACGCATAGCGGATCCTATCAAAACCCGGCACTTTTGATTTACGGGACACGCTCGAAGCTGGTGGATGTCCCGCAAAAAATTCAGAGACTTCTGCCTCAGGCCCGCCTCAGCTGGCTTCCGGGCGGACACTATCTGCCGTCGGAAATGCCTCAGGAATTGGGGCGAACCATAGGGGAGTTTTTCTCATGAGTTTTCTCAGTGTGGATGGGTTGCATCTTCACTACCAGGTGCTGGAGCCTATGTATCCGAAACCCGGTGTGACGGTCGTTTTCTTGCACGGTCTTGTGATGGACAATCTTTCCAGCTGGTTCTTCACGGTCGCGAACCAGGCCGCGCAGGAAGCCCGGGTTTTGCTCTATGATCTGCGCGGTCATGGGATGAGCGATCGCCCCAAAAAGGGTTATGGGATCACGCAGCATCTGCAGGATCTGCAAAAACTCCTCGATCACGTCGCGGCGGACGATCAGGTGATCCTGGTCGGCAATAGTTTCGGCGGGCTTTTGGCGCTGAATTTCGCGCGTTTTTTTCCAGAGCGAACCGCCGGACTTATCCTCATTGATGCCCAGATCAACGACCAGGCCTGGCGCGACGATATGATGAAGTCCCTTCGTTTGGAAGGGGATGCCCGCAATGAAAAAATTGCTGAAAACTTTCAGAACTGGCTGGGCCGGCACAGCGCGCGCAAAAGCAATCGCCTTGCTAAAAACGCCCACGAACTGGTGCATGAAACCACTCTGCTCGATGAACTCTATGCCTCGATCAGCATGCAGGACAGCGACCTTGCCACCATCAAGGTCCCGGTCCTGGCCATCTACGGCGAGAATTCCGATATCGCGCATAATGCCGATCGCATGCGCGGGAATCTTCCGAATGGTCGCGTTCAGATCTTTGCGGGCTGCACGCATTCCGTACTTTGGGAACAGACTGAAGCCCTGCGCGATGTGATCCTCGAAGCCCTTCAGCAGCAGATGACGGAACTTCCCCCCGCGCCGTGGACGTCTCAAGCGGAAAGGCGGGTATTCTGAAGTGTCGCGCATCATGCTCGTCGTGCCGCCTCTGGCCGGCCACATCAATCCTTCGATAGCCATCGGTCGTGGTCTTCAGGCCCGCGGGCATACGGTGACCTGGGTCGGCTGTGGCCGCCGGGTCCGTGCGCTTCTGCCTCATGATCTGCCGCTGATTCCGATCACGGAAACAGCAGCCGAAGATGTGAACGAAAGCTGGATGGCCAAGGCCCAGAAAGTCACGGGCCTGGAATCCTTTCAGTTCTTCTATGAAGAATTTCTGGTTCCCCTGGCCGATGCCATGATGCCTGGCGTTCTGAAAGCCATGGGCAGTTTTGAGCCTGACCTTATCCTCTGTGATCAGCAGGCTCTGGCCGGTGCGCTGGCTGCGCGTTTAAAGGGAATACCCTGGGCCACGCTCGCCACCACGTCGGCAGCCGTCTTCAATCCCATCGTACAGATGCCGAAGGTCAAGGAATGGATGGTGGATATTCTCGGGCGGGTGCAGGATCGCTATGCGCTGGAGCGTTGGGAGCGACCCGACCTTTCTCCCGATCTCGTCCTTATTCTTTCCGTCCGGGACCTGATCGCGCCTGAAGAAACTATTCCCCCGCATTTTCACTTCATCGGTCCTTCCCTGCGCATGGAACAGAACACTGACGATTTCCCCTGGCATCTTCTGGATTCCACGCGCAGGAAAATTTATCTGTCACTCGGCACGGTGAATGCAGAGCGTTCACAGAAATTTTACGCCAAGGTGAAGGAAGCGTTTTCCGATCATGAATTCCAGCTTATTCTCGCCGCGCCGGCCGAGATGCTGGGCGACATTCCCGCGAATTTCATTGTGCAGCGATTTGTTCCGCAGCTGGCTCTTTTGAAAAGGGTCGATGCCGTGATTTTCCATGGGGGGCATAATACCTTCTGTGAAACGCTGCTGCATGGTCTGCCTGCGGTCGTGGCGCCGATCAAAGATGATCAGCCCGTGATCGCTGAGCAGCTGATCCGCTCGGGAGCGGGTCTTCGCGTGCACTTCGATCGGGTGAAAGCCATGGATCTTCGCACGGTCACCGAGCGTGTGGTGAACGAAGCCGCTTTCCGCGCCGCCGCCCAGCGCCTGCAAACAATCATGGAGGCCCATGGCGGAGCCGCCGCGGCCATCGAACTCCTGGAGGGTCAGATTTCATGAACAGCTGCGATCACTGCCCTTTCTGTCCTGATAGCGGCGATTATCAGAAGGCCAAGGACAAGGCCCAAATTCCCGCCATCGTACGCGCCTTCCAGCATCAGACCTTTACCGTCTGGCGCTGCGAAAGCTGTGGCTCGCTTCATTCCAAAGAGGATGTGAACCTTCCGCTTTATTATGAAGGCTATCCCTTCGCCCAGCACAAGCTGGATTTTTGGAGCCGCGTCGCGTATCGGAAAAGAACCCGTGATCTTGTGAAACAGGGCATTCAGAAGCATCATAAAATCCTGGATTACGGCTGTGGCGCCGGCGTCTTCGTTCAGTATCTGCGGGATCAGGGCTACGTGCATGCTGTCGGCTATGATCCCTATGTCGCTGCCTTCGCGGAAGCGGCAAGGCTGAAGGAACAGTATGATGCCGTGCTCGCCCAGGATGTGATCGAACATGCTGATGATCCGCGCGTCATGCTCCAGGAGATCCTGAGCTGCCTGAAACCCGACGGGCTTCTCTACCTGGGCACACCCTTGGCCAATCGCATTCGTTTGAAGCAGCACGAGCGTTTTGCCATGAGTCTCCATCAGCCCTATCATCGGCACATTTTTTCCTTAAAAGCCCTTCTCGATCTGACCCGTTCCTATGGACTCCGCGCCACGGGTTTATCCGAGCGTCACTGCACGGACACTCTTACCCCCACGGTGAATACCCGCTTTCTGCACGAATTCATTCGCGCCGGCGGCAATGTCGTGGATGTTGGATTCGAGCCGCCTCCCCCGGATCTTTTCAAGCGTCATCCGAGGCTTCTGCTCTTCGCTTTCTTTGGTTATTTCTTTTCGCAGCGTTCTGAACTCAGCGGTTACTTTCGCCGCTCGCTGGCAGGAACCTGATACTCTGTGAGGATCACGTATGGCCTTTTGGATTTTCCTTTCTGCACTCATGGCTGTCGTCTGGCTGCTTGATGGCCTGCGGCTGCGTAAACGCTCCAAGGCTCTGCCGCTTCTTCCCCGCGCTGAACCGGAAGCCGCCCCTGATATGCACTTTATTTTAAGGCCGGGCGTCATCCTCGATGAATCCACGCGCCGCGCGGCAGCCGCTTATGCACAGGTTCATGATCTGAACGTCCTCGTCCTCCTTCCCGCGGGACTGCCGGCTGCCGAAGCCCTGCTCAACTGCCAGGCCGTCAACCCCGAAGATTTTCGTCGCGAAAGGATCGCCTCCGCTCGTTGCTCGGGTGAAGCGATCCTCGTCCGCTCGACGGTTCTGGAGCGTCTGGAGGAGGACTATTCTCCCCCTCAAACGGCTGTGGACTTCGCAAGGCTCGCCGATCATCTGAAAAAATTCGCCGGCACCAGCATGGATCTCGTGATCGTTCCCTGGCTCAAGGCCTCGCCGCGTGGCCCGCGTGAACTGGGCGCTTTGATGGAATTCGTATTCGGTGGCCTCGCGCGACCTGTGATGATCATGCAGCTTCTGCTTGTGAGCCTTGGTCTTGTCTTGATCCCCATCGCAGGCCCTCTGGCTTTCCTTAGCTATCATCTGCAGCCGCTGCTGGCTTTGGGAGGCACTCCTGTCCAAAGTCGCGGTCTACTTCGTTTCAGCATCTTCCGGATTTTTTATGACCTGCACAGCTTTTTCCATGCGCGCAAGGATCAGACGGCCGATCGAAAAAAAATACTGGAAGAAAGCCGCGTCCAATATCAGCAGCTCCTCGCCGCGGGCACGGCCCCTTTTTTCGAAGCGGCACGGCCTGATTGCCCGATATGCGGCTCAAAACGCTTGAAAACAGCCATTTCCAGTCGTGATTGGATTCAGTTCAAGCCGGGCGTCTTTAAGCTGTCGCGCTGTCTGGATTGCGCGCATCTCTTCCAAAACCCACGGCTGTCGATTGCCGGACTGAATTTTTATTACAAGGATTTTTATGATGGTCTGGGCAAGGAGCGCACCGACACGATCTTCGGTCGCGGCAAAGGTCCCTATGTGGCCCGTGCGCACATGCTGAAGGGCCAGGCCCAGCCACGCCGCTGGCTTGATGTCGGAGCCGGGCATGGACACTTCTGCTGCATAGCCCGCGATCAGTGGCCCGGTGTCTCCTTCGATGGTCTGGATTTGAATCAGGGCGTCCTGGATGCGGCGAAGTTCGGTTGGATCGATCGGGCCTTCTGCGGACTCTTTCCCGACCTTGCCGAAAGCCTGGCGAAGGAAGGAGCCTACGATGTCATCAGTATGAGTCATTACCTGGAACATACGCGCGATCCGGAAAACGAAATCGCCGCCGCTGCGAAAATACTGCCGGCCGGCGGGCATCTCATGATCGAACTGCCCGATCCCGAATCACGCTTCGGCCGCTGGTTCGGTTCCTTCTGGATGCCCTGGTTTCAGCCCCAGCATCAGCACATGCTATCGGCCAGGAACCTTGAACAACTTCTGCGCAAGCATTCGTTTGAAACTCTCACATGGCATCGCGGTGAAGCCCACCATCCTGTGGACTTCGTTTTTTCCCTGGGTCTCATTCTGAATGCACTGGCTCCTCCACCGGACATGCCCTGGCGTAAACCGGCGAATCTGATCCAGCGTCTTTGGAACAAGCTGCTCATTCCGCTTTGTTTGCCTTTGATACTTCTAGCGAGAATTCTGGATAAGATCCTGGCTCCGCTCTGCAGAAGGCCAGGTTGGGCGAACAGTTATCGCGTGCTCGCCCGGCGTGTGGCTTAATCCTTTGCGGTCTTTAGACTCTCGATCACCGCATCCAGCGAGTGGCTGAGCGAGGGACTGCTCTGCCGCGTGCCGACGAAGGACAGGGCCGCATAACCTTCCTGCACGGCGGTCACATCCTGCGACGGATCGCCGCGATTCACCCTTACGCTGCCGCCCATCATGAAAACATCAGGCTCGACGGTGATGATCTGCGGCACGTGCATGTTGTAGCCTGCACAGGCAGCCTGCACCACACCGCGCACTTCCACTCCGGGATGATTGATATTCAGGATTTCGTGCGTGGTCCAGACGAGTTCTTCATGCCTTGCCACGATTTTACAGGTCAGCTGCGCCGCTCGATCGAAGGCATCCTGCTGCAGGGCCAGGGCGGTTCCCGGCCGCAGATCCACGCTGACGGCGATCGCTTTGAAACCCAGCAAAGCCGCTTCCGTCGCAGCTCCGACAGTTCCGCTGTAATTCACGTCCCAGCCGACGTTCAATCCATGATTGATGCCGCTGATGACAAGCTCGGGTGGATTCGATTTCAGAAAATGATGAAGCGCGAGCGCTGCGCAATCCCCAGGCGTTCCCTGCACGGCCCAGGTGGTGTCATCGACGCGGCGTGTGGGAATCCGGCGGAAGAAGGTCATCGCATGCGACTGTCCGCTGCGTTCCTCGCTCGGGGCCACCACAAAAACTTCATGCTGCTGCTCGCGCAGGTGGCGGGCCAGGGTCAATATGCCAAGGGCTTCGAAGCCATCATCATTACAAAGCAAAATACGCATGGGTCTTCCCTAAAACTAAGGCGCGGAACAGCGCCAGCGCCGCATCTTAGCAAAGCCGGGGCTTCGGGACGACGAAAAATCGGCCCCGGCGTTTCAGGCAAGGCCGTCGGTTTCAGGTTCAACCTGCCGCGTTCGGATTGCAATTGCGGAAGTCGTCCGCTTCAAATCCCTGACGGAATGCGGCCATGCGCTGCCGTGATGAACCATGCGTGAAGGAATCGGGAACCACATATCCCTGACTGGCCTGCTGCAGCGCGTCATCGCCCACCGCCGATGCGGCGTTCAGAGCCTCTTCCACATCGCCCTGGTCCAAGGTCTGTTTCATGCTTTGGGTGGCGTGCGCCCAATAACCTGCAAGGCAATCGGCCTGCAGTTCAGTCGCGACGCTCGAACCTTTGCTGAGCAGCCCGAGTTGGTTTTGTACATGATGTCCGATTTCATGCGCGATCACATAGGCCTGGGCGAAGTCGCCTTTCGCGCCGAGTTTTCCAGACAATTGATTGAAAAAACTGGTGTCCAGATAAAGCTGCTGATCACCCGGGCAATAGAACGGCCCGACCGCAGCAGTGGCTGTTCCGCAGGCCGACTGCACGCGACCACTGAACAGGACGAGATTCGGCTCGGCATAGCTCCGCCCCGCGGCCTGGAACGCGCGATTCCAGACATCTTCGGTATCAGCCAAAACCACCCTTAAAAAGCGTGTCTGATCGTCATTTGAGGAAACCGTCGCCGTCTCGCGACTGGAATTGAGAATAGCGCTGGGATCACCGCCCAGCAGCGCATAGATGATCGCCAGGATGATCCCGCCACCACCAAGCGCGCCCGCGGTTTTCACACCGCGACGGTCCACAACGTTCCCACTCTCTCGTCTGCCTCGCCACTGCATTGGAAATACCTCCTTAAACGGAAAAAACTGCATAATTTAAAGCAAGTTTCAGACCACGTCCATGGCATAAGGCTTGCTGGGTTTTTTTCGGGTCAATTGGGCAGCAAGGAGGAAGCATGCCGCATTTGCAGAAAAAGCCGAACATGGAACCCGTTATCAATGCCATTCAGCTCCTCAGGCAGCAGCATCGGGAATTGGAGGCGCTTCTCGCCGAACTTGAGACCACCACTCCCAAACTCATCAAAAAACGCGAGGATCTCGTCAGACAGCTGGTCATTTCTTTGGAGGCGCATACCTGGATCGAGGAAAAAATCCTCTATCCCGCGGGTCTGGAGGTCGACCCTGCGATGACCTTCGAAGCCTTCGAAGAACATAGCCTCATTCAATTCATGCTGCATAAGATCGTGGACACGGAAGCCGAAGATGAAGCCTTCCTGCCTCGGGTCAAGGTCCTGAAAGAAATCGTGGAGCATCATGTAAGAGAGGAAGAGGAGGAATATTTCGCTCGTCTGCAGAATAAACTCAGTCCACGGCGGCTGGCCGATATCGGCATCGAAATGCACGACGAGTTTGCGAGCCGAACGAAACGTTTGCGGGTGGTCGTTTAAAACAACCCGCTCTGGATTCCCAAAGCCGAGGCATCTTGCGAGACGCCATCTCTTCAAAAAGCCGAGGTGGACAGCTCAACCCGAGCTGCACCTCGCTGGCTTTCTTAGAATCTCCAGCCGATATCCAGACCGATACGATCCAGATTTTCGGTTTGACCGGCGCCCAGGAATGCCGACCAGGTCCGTGTTTCACGGCCCAAACGCAGTTCTGCGCCCGCGTCATCCAGGGTGTCATCAGAAATATCGCTTTGTACCGCACCAACCAGACCGCGAACACCGGCGATCAGACCGTTGGAAGCCTGGTAACCGACCATAGGTGCAAAGTGAACAGAAGACATCTCCTGCTCTTCGCCCTTCATGTAGACGTTACCGATAGCGCCGATTTCAACGCGCAGGTTCTGAACGCCAGTTTGGGGAACGTAGGCGATGTCGAGACCTGGGGCGAAGTAATCGTCTTTGTCTTCCACGCGGGTGTGGTCCATACCAGCCCGTGGACCCACGCGCCAGTTGCCGCCGATGGGCTGAGTGGCCGTCGCGGTCACTTCAGGAGTGGCAGCCGATGCGGTCAGCTCTTCACGTACCACGGTTTCTTCTGCAACAGCTTGGGATTCCTGAGTTGGAGCTTCCACAATGATGCGAGCAATCAGGCCGTTCTGCGGAATTTCGCCAACGCCGCGAGCTTCAACTTTCAGCTCAGGCACGCGCTGCACGAGAGCGGCTTTCAAGTTGTTCGCGCGTCTTTCGGAAAGACGTTGGTTGTATTGCGTTGGACCTTCAGGTGTAGCCGAACCAACGATCTGCAGTGGCTCTTGAGTGGCTGCTTGCAGACGCAGGGTGTTGACGCAATCGTCAACCGCGCGACCGTTTACTTTTGCGCTATCCCATTTGAAGGGGACAGTGCACTCACGAGCTGTCTCTTGACTGTAGGAAATTCCATCCATAGTCAAAATACCCAAGACCAAACCGCTAGCCAACTTCATGTTCATACAAATCCTCCAGCCTACTATTAGTTTACTGCTGGTCTCACACAAACCCTGAGTCCCTGTCCATCAGAGAAAATCCCAGGTCGTGGGGAACCAGCATACCTCGGCTCAACGAAATGCAAGGATCGCACCGCTGAACTCCTGGTAAATGAATTAGTTAATATGACCGATCTCAATCACCCTGCAGCGCTGTCCTGTAAAGGGACCGACGCTGCCAGTCGCAGGGCTCCTCTGGTTTCTTTGAGCCGCGCTGACCTTTGTATCATATGTGCCAGTGAACTCAGACCAAAAAGAACGGCTGCGGCAAGCAAGGCTCCACCAGCCCCGGTCCTGTGGGTTTTGCCAAAAACACTCTGGCCTTGGGGTGAGCTGCGAAGGATATGCCCCTCGCTACGCGGCACAGACTGCGCCTTTTTGAAGTA
This sequence comes from Oligoflexus sp., assembly GCF_035712445.1. Classification (NCBI taxonomy): domain Bacteria; kingdom Pseudomonadati; phylum Bdellovibrionota; class Oligoflexia; order Oligoflexales; family Oligoflexaceae; genus Oligoflexus; species Oligoflexus sp. The sequence continues at coordinate 45,179 of NZ_DASTAT010000143.1, forward strand.
ATGATCCAGGCCCCATTTCATTAAGAAGGTACTGAAGGCAGGAGTCAGTGCGTAGCCCAGTCGTGCCAGATTCACGGGCCAACCGACGATGCGGCGGTCTTTGGGTTCCTGGGCCAAATGCACGACAGCACGCGCAATCTTCCATGGGCTTAAAACGGGAGACGCGGGCTTCAGCATATGGCCGGTATAGTTCGCGGCATGCTCGAATCCGGGAGTATTCACAAAGCTGGCGAAAACATCGCAGACATGAATGCCATCGAAGTCTCTCAGCTCCGCTCGCAAGGCTTCGGAAAATCCACGCAATCCAAATTTGCTGGCGCTGTAGGCCACGGCATAGGCGGTAGGGAGCCATGCTCCGGCAGAATTCATATTGATCAAAACACCGGAGTTCTGTCGCTTGAAGTAAGGCACGGCTGCGTAAGCTCCGTGCAGGCAGCCAAGCAGATTGATGCGAATCACTTCTTCATGCACCGCCAGCGGCACATCCGTGAAAGATCCGACCGCTCCGACACCGGCGTTGTTAAACCAGACATCAATACGGCCATTGAAATGATCGGCCGCCGTCTGCGCGAGTCGCTCCACCGCTGCAGGATCTGTCACATCCGTGGGAACAGCGAGTGCGCAGCCCCCTTTCTTTTCGATTTCCTGAACCACATGATCGAGGGCACGGGCGCGCCTCGCGGCGACCACCACGTTCGCGCCTTCTGCTGCGAAGGCCAATGCCGTGGCTTTACCGATGCCGCTTGAAGCTCCGGTGACAACGACCGTGCTTCCTTTCAATTGACGCTTGTGCATGGTTTTGCTCCTTGTCGCGAGGACTCGGTGCGAAAGCTTGCAACAAGCAGACCAGCTTCACTGCTGCACAATTCCCCAACCCACCGCAACGCCCTGGGGAAAAATATCATCGGGAAAATAGACGTCCTGCACGGTACCCTGATTCTCCTGATAGGCGCAGGGCACATTGCTGCCGGCGAATTCCCAGTCCCCTAAACGAAGGCAATTCACAGCGTTCAAAAGATAACGCTGCTGTCCGTCGGCTGTGAGCGTCAGCGAAAGACTTTGCAGTTTTCCATCGCCAAACTGGGGAACGAGCCCGTATGTATACGGTGGAATAGTTTGCTGCTCGCCGCCTTCGGCCGACGGATCAAAGGCGATGTTGCATCGAAATTGTTCAACGCCGAATTTGGGAACGCGGCGATAGCAGGAAAGTCCCGGCTGGTGCGTGGCCAGGATGCGGCTCAAAGGAGCATACGGATAATGCAGGTCGATTTTCTGATGCGGCGCGTAATAGTAATAAATCTTCTGCGCGATCGGTCCATAGATCCCGATGATGAATGGGGACGCCTCACGGTAAGCCTCGGCCGTCACGGGGGCCAAGGGTTCCAGGGGCTTGATCTGAACCTGCGGCCCACCGCCGTCATCAGCGGGAGGCTGTGAGGCGGACAAAGGCAGGGACAGAAGGCCGAGGCCAAGCAAAGGAGACAGGATGGTCAGTCGTTTCATGGCGCGATCCTTGGGCTAAAGGTAAGAACAGCAGCTTTCTGAATACGGGACTTTACCCTTTTGGGTAAAGCGTTCAGTCGGTATGTGCACAGGAACTGTTTTCCAATTGCGAACAGCAGGACCCCGGTATAGGAATGTCAAAAAAACATGACAACGGAAAATTTGACTCTACTCATCATCAACGCGCGATCCAGCAAAGAGGCTCTGCAGCAAGTTTTCGCCTGGCGTAAAGCCCTGGACTCCCGCTTCTCCCTGGCCTATATTGCCCGCCGTCTCGGTCTGAAATCCCGGGGGACGCTTTCTTTGATGCTGCGGGGGGAACGGCCGATTCCCAGTCGCATCCGCCGGCCGCTCTTTCAGGTGCTGACCCGTGATGAGCCGCTGACCGATTATCTGGAGCTGATGCTGGCGCGTGAGGAAGCGGCCTCGGACAACGTGCGGCAGGACGCCGAAGCGAAACTGAAGGCTCTGCATTTTTTCCTGCGGGATCGTTTCACTTCGATTCACCTGCAGCATGGAATGAATCTTCTGGCCTCGGATATACTCTGCGCCTTCGATCTTTTCCAAGGCCGTCCGACCGAGCGGCAGCTGATTGAATTCTTCGGCAAGGCGCGTTTTCCCGAAGTGCAGACCGCGATCGGTTCTTTGCTTTTGAACGGGCTGATCGAAAAAAATGATGGGCATCTGAAGCGAACCGACAAGACCCAGCGTTTTCTCACGATTCAGGGCAGGGAGCAGGATTCCATGCTTACGTATTTAAAGGAATCCATTCACGACGCCTGGCTCAATGTTGGCCAATGGCAGGGGGATACCACCATGTCCTGCTTTGGTTCGACCACGATGAGCGTCAGGCGGGAAATTTACATGGAAGTGATCAAGCGTTTGAAAAAAGATATGTTCCGCTATTTTTCAGAGCTGGAGACGGATGAAGGCGATACGCTGATCCGCTTCAATATGCAGATCTTCCCCTTACAGCCGCCAGGATGAATGCGCATGCACGCCCGCCCCGAAATCAGCGTCGCGCCCATGGAAGGCGTCACCACCTTTCCGATGCGCCTTTGGCTGCAGATGATCGCGCAGCCGCGTGCCATGACCAGCCCTTTTTTAAGGGTCACGCGGGCCTTTCCCGACGACGCCCTGCCCGAGAGTTTCATTCCTGAACTCACGCTGCTGCGGGGTGCTCTGCCGTATGGTTTGATCCCTCAATTCATCACCGGCGAGCCTGAACAGTTTTTACGTGCGGCGGAATTCATTCCCGACGCCATCGCACCTGTGATTGAACTCAACTGCGGCTGTCCTTCCCCCAATTCCCTGGGCCGCATGGCGGGCAGCGGCATGCTGCGCGAGCCTGAATTCTTTGCGCGTTCTCTTGAAAAACTGGCCGCGGAATTGGGGCCCGGACGCCTGGCCGTGAAGATGCGCCTCGGCATCGAAGCTGATGCGGAATTCCCTGCGCTGCTCGACGCTGTGCGTTCGCTGCCGCTGGCGCGCCTCACTGTGCATGCCCGCACCCGGGCCGATGGTTACCGGGGTCACGCCCGCTGGGAGGCCGTGCAGAAGGCTGCCGGGGCCACCCGCACGCCTGTGCTTGCCTCGGGTGATGTCTGGGGGCTTGCCAGCTTTGAAAAACTCAAAGCCACCGCACCGGATATTCAGGGCGTTATGATCGGAAGGGGTCTGCTCAGAAATCCCTGGATCTTTCGTGAACTCGACTCGGGCGAACCCACGCGGATGGATGGTCACAGCTTTATCCTGGCCCTTTTTTGTTATGCCCTTCTGCAGGAAATCTTTCTGCGAGATCCCGGCAGACTTTATCAAAAAGTGGCGAAGGGGCGCCTGGGTTTTGCCTGTGGCATCGACTTCGCAGCCTGGGAAAAGGTCACGGTGGAGCTGACCACTCTTGTCTTCGGCGTGCCCTTTCTTCTGCTGCCCAAAAGCGGCCTCGGCACCCGGACCCTTTCGCCCGTGGCCTTCAGTCGCCTGCGTTTTCTTTGGAGCTATCTGCGTTCGAGTCTGCCGGAACCTTATGCGGCTCCGGCGCTGATGCGCTGCAAAAAAGCTGAGGATTTTTTTGAAGCGCTCGGGACTCAGCTGGAAGAAACCGATCACGCGCCTTTGGATATCGGGCATCAGGAAAGCTGGGACCCGCATTTCGCAGGCCAGCGCGGTTAACTCTGCAAAAATCCGATGGCGCCGTTCAGAAGAGGAATGGTCATAAGCCCCATGGCGAAGCGCGATGACCAGATCCGATTTTTCGCCGATGCCCCCTCTTTCAGTTCCATGATCACAGACGTCAGCATCGCACCACCGGCTGTTGCCAGAAGGAAGGGCAGAAGAGTCTCACTGCCATTTAAAAGAACCCCAGCGCCCATGCCGCCGAAGAGTTCAATCACGCCCGAACCGATGCCACCGGCAAAGGCCCAGACTGGGCCGACACCAAGCGCCCGCAGACAGGCCACCATCAAAAGACCTTCAGGAATATTTTGCAGAGCAATGGAACTCAAAACCGTGCGTGCCTGCACAGAATCAAGACCCACAAGAGCCGCGCCTGATGCGAGGCCTTCCGGAAAATTGTGAACCATGAGAACGAAGGCTAAAAGAAGCTGTCCCTGCTGTCCCTTCGCACCTTCAAAGCGGTGCATAAGCCGATGCAGGGCCACGATCATCAACACGCCTGCGTAAAGGCCAAAACCAATGGGAGCAAAGCGCTGCCAATCACCAAAGGCCGCGACCGCAGCGGGACCAACCAGGGAAAACGCAACAGCGGAAATCATCAGACCCAAAGCAAAGTCGATGGGCAGACGCCAGGGTTCAAAACGCTGCCCCGGCAGCCGCAGCATGGCCAGAGCCGAACCGAACGCGGTCGAACCGAAGGAAATCAGACCACCGACGGTGGCAAGCATGAAGGGCGTCATATTCCATTCCTTTCCAGCCGGCTGTGTCCTCAGTCCCGGCCTACTTGAATAGAATCGTCGATCCATCCATAGAAATAAAATATCTTCAATCAATCACGTCATAGTTTTTGACTATAGTCCTAAGTCCTCAAATACTTTGCCGTAAAGCTGCCTTTGACGGACGCCACGGCCTCGGGCGTGCCCTGAGCGATCACTTTTCCGCCCTCATCTCCGGCTCCCGGTCCCATATCAATGATCCAATCGCTGCGGCGAATGACATCCATATCATGCTCGACCGTGATCACGGTATGACCGGCATCCACCAGCCGATCGAGCTGAATCAGAAGACGTTCGACATCCGAGGGATGCAGACCCGTGGTCGGTTCATCCAGCACATAAAGCGTGGCGCCTCGCGTGGCTCGCTGCAATTCACTCGCCAGCTTAATCCGCTGCGCCTCGCCTCCAGACAGCTCCGTCGCCGGCTGGCCGAGTCTTAAATAACCCAGGCCCACTTCCCGCAGGATTTCAAGCGGCCGATGCACAGCGGGATCATCCGCAAAAAATTCCGCGGCCTTGTCCACCGTCATGTTCAAAACATCGGCTATGCTTTGATCGCGGTATTTGACTTCCAAAGTCTTCGCATTATAGCGGGCGCCGTGACAGGTCGGACAGGGAGCATAGACACTGGGAAGGAAGAGCAGCTCAACCATCACAAAGCCCTCCCCTTCGCAGTTTTCGCAGCGGCCTTTGGCAACATTGAAGGAAAACCGCCCCGCATCATAGCGTCGGGATTTGGCCAGGGGCGTGTTCGCATAAATTTTACGGATGGGATCAAAGAGTCCCGTATAGGTTGCAAGGTTCGAGCGCGGCGTGCGGCCGATCGGTTTTTGATCCACGCGGACAAGGCGTTTGATGCCGCCCAGGCCGCCTTTGATTTCGCCGCCCTGCGTTTGCACTTCGGTGCGTTCGAGCTCTTCGCCTTCCTCGTCCGTTTTCACGGGATCAAGACCCAGAGCCGCGGTGACGAGTTCCACCAGCACCTGACTCACAAGACTGGATTTACCGGAGCCGGAGATTCCTGTGACACTGGTGAGGACGCCCAAGGGCAGATCCACATTCACCCTGTTTAAGTTGTTGCGTGTCACGCCCACAAGGTGCAGCCAGCCCTTCACCGGCCGCGGGGCGCGCGGCGCAGGAGGATCCACATGAAAAAGATGCCGGCGGGTTTGCGAGGCTTCCACCTTCGCCAGATCTTTCAAGGGACCGCTGTAAAGAATCTGGCCCCCGTGCTGACCGGCCGCGGGTCCGACATCCACGATCCAATCCGCTTTGCGGATGATTTCCAGTTCATGCTCGACGACAAAGATCGAATTGCCGGCCGCCTTGAGGCGCGACAAGGCTCGGAGCAAAGCCTCGGTATCCGCAGGATGCAAACCCGCGGAAGGTTCGTCCAGGACGTACACGACTCCAAAAAGATTCGAATGCACCTGGGTGGCAAGGCGAAGACGCTGAAGCTCACCGGGAGAAAGCGTGGGCGTGCTCCGATCCAAGGCCAGGTATCCAAGGCCCAAATCCAAAAGCACCTGCAGCCGCCCCAGGATATCGGCGGCAATGCGTTCGGTGACCATCGCAATCTCGGGATGTTCACGCCGCAGTTTCTCCAGGCGCGGCGCCTCCCCCTTTGCATAAGGCTCCAGAATCTTTCCCAGCGCCTTCATCGGCAGAAGGGAAAGCTCGGCAATGTCGCGTCCTTCAAATTTTACTGACAGCGATTCCTTACGGAGCCGTTTGCCATCGCAGGTCGGGCATTCGCGGCTGATCATATACTGCGCGACCCGTTTTTTCATCAGCTGGCTCTGCGTGGTGGCAAAGGTATGAAGGACATAGCGCTGCGCACTGGAAAAATTGCCGATATAACTCGGCTCGTCTTTGCGCTTCAGCGCGCGTTTCACTTCATGCGCTTCAAAGCCCGCATAAACGGGAACGGAGGGCTGTTCGTCGGTGAAGAGGATCCAATCCCGGTCTTTTTTCGGCAGCTTCTTCCAGGGCGTATCAATATCATAGCCGAGGGTCACGAGCATATCCCTCAGGTTCTGCCCGTGCCATGCGGGAGGCCAGGCCGCGATCGCGCGTTCGCGTATGCTCAAATTCGGATCCGGCACCATCGACTCTTCGGTGGCATCATAAATGCGGCCGAGTCCATGGCACTTGGGGCAGGCCCCTTCGGGAGTATGCGGGGAAAAACCTTCGGCATAGATGATCGGCTGCTTCGGAGGATAACTTCCCGCGCGCGAGTAAAGCATACGCAGAAGATTCGAGAGCGTGGTGACCGTTCCCACCGACGACCGCGTGGTGGGCGAACCTCTTTGCTGCTGCAGTGCGACCGCAGGCGGCAGACCATTTATCGACTCCACTTCAGGCACCGACATCTGATTGAAGAGCCGCCGCGCATAGGGGGAAACAGATTCCAGGTAACGCCTCTGCGCTTCCGCATAGAGCGTCCCAAACGCCAAAGACGATTTTCCCGAACCTGAGACCCCAGTGAACACGACCAGGGCATCCCTTGGAATATCGACATCAACATTTTTCAAATTGTGTTCCCGCGCACCGCGAACGCGAACAAAGCCTTGTTCTTTTTGCTGGGCATCCGTCATCATCCGTCCCCCTTCACGCCAGGGATCTTAGCATGAAGGACCGGGATGATGTACTCTTCGCTTGGACTATTCATTCTCCGCTGGAATGGACATGAAGGTTCCAGCCTGCAGTGCCTTAAGGGTACTTGCTGGTCAGGATCGAGGCCTTGATCTCGTCCAGGACTTTGGAGTTCTCGCGGAGCCAGCGATTGAAGCTTTCTATGACCTTCGGGTAGCGAATCGTGGCGAGGCAGTAGTCAAATTCCTCCGAAAATTTTTCATGAAAATAAAAGTGGACGGGAGCGCGGCCTTCACTGTTCACGCGTATCCATTCCCGCGCCGCATCATAATGCAGATAAATCAAATCCGTGCGCCGGGAAGCCAGGACTTTCATGGCACTGCTCACATCGTTCACATAGCTGATCTTCACGCCATGAAAAGGACTTTTGGAATCAGTCAGGAAGGAAATCGTATAACCGGCGATCGTTGTCACCTGTTTGATCTGGGCCGGATCAAGCTCAGGCTTAAGACCAATGAAACCGGCCCGGCTCTTCATAAAAGGGTCGGAATAGATGACGGGCACTGATGAGCTTCCTTCCGCCCACGCGCGATTGGAAGGGGCGAGAAAGTCCAGCCGGCCTTCCTTGAATTCGACGTAGTATCGGCGAATCGGCTGCGCTTTCAACTGCCAGTGGATTCCAGTATCGGCTGAAAAGCGCTGCAGGACGCGCGGCAGATAACCGTCGACCTTGCCTGATAGATTCCAGTACTGCGGATAAAGCTGAGTGTCGGGAAGACCCACGACATAGGACGGAGACTTGAGGGCCTGCAGAAGAGGCAGCAAAAACACCAGAAAACCGGCTCGTAGGAATGACTTCATGTCCTGGCTCATCCAAAAAGAATACTCTTCGCTTTTCGAATTCTAGATGAGTACCAGGCAAAATCAACGCATTAAAATGCCATACACATTTGACCGCTACGCGGCTGGACACGATGCAGGCGCATGCTCGCATCCACAGCCAGAAGCTCGCCAAAATCGAGCGGATGCCAGACATTTTCACCCAGCATCGGTTCACTGGCGAGCATGAAGTGAGTCACCTGTCCGTCTCGACTGGGATTCTCACAGGACGGAATCCAGTACGGGCATTCCTGGCGCTTCTTGCAGCGTTTTTTATAGGTGCTGAGGTGAAGCTCCTTGCCACCTTGATGAGCCACCATGGTATCGCCGTCGGTCAGGATAAAGGTTAGAAACGTGCTTTCATCAAAAGCCTCATCCCCGCGACTCATGCCCCCGGTGATGGCGCACAGCTCCTGCACCGCGCTCTGCACGCCCTCCAGGATCTCGTGCAGAGGCTGGTTTTTCTGCTGAAGTTGAACCCTTTGGGACAGATGAGTCAGGATCAGGAAAAAGATGCATTCCGAATCCGTCTCCCCTTGGATGTTCGCACGAAATTCGGGAGCGATTTTGGCCAGAATCTTCGGCCTCACACGATCAAAACGTCCGATCTTCCCATTGTGCGCGAAGACCCAGCGTCCATACTGAAAGGGATGCGTGTTTAAAAAATCAGCTTCGCCCGCGGTCGCTTTCCGAATATGCGCGAGCACCGTACGGGAGTGGACGAGCGAGGAAACGCGGCGATAAAGATCATCATCGCAGGCTGTGCTCGCTGATTTCACGATATGCGGAGAATCCGCGCGATAATAGGCGACACCCCAGCCGTCACGATGATGTTCACTCTGCCTCAGCAAAGCGTTTTCCGCGTGAACGAGACTCTGATGAACCTGACTCTGGTTAACGGCCCGAAAACCAAACAGACGGCACATGCCTTTAAAACCTCATGAAGGCTCGATGCAAATCAGAAAATTGTTTTGGGGGAACAGGTGTATTATGCCGAACGGCAACAGAGGCAGGCCAAGGAACAGGCTTGGAACCAGGCTGCTTTTTTGAAGGAGTATGGAATCAGGATCGAAGTCATAGTTACGCTTATCCCATATGCGGAATCAGGTCTCATGCTCATCCTAACGAGTGCCGCAGTCGTCGTCTGCAATTTTCTTTCTATAAGCTTATGCCGATTCCCCATAAGCCACGGGACGGACGCCCTGTCAATCCAGCCAGACTCATCCATGACCCTGATATGACCGGGATATTCGTAGTTTTTCAAGTCCCACAACCCCTTTCCCGATAAGAATACAGAACCACCGCGCGAGGATATCAGCATGCGACGATTCATACCGTGCGTCTTATTTATAGCTCTTGCCACCTGGTCCTGTTCGAAGGGCGAGGTGGGACCGGCTTTGCCCCAGGCCTCATTCACAAGTGCGTCGCAAGGCTGTGACGGCCAGGCGTCCTGTGATGCGATCCCGACGGAAAGCCATTCCGATAATGTGGTCGCGGAGCCGATGCCCGACACAGTTGCGGAGGTCCCGGCACCTCCCGCACCGATGCCGACGCCCACGCCGACTCTGACGCCGATACCGAAGGCTCCCGCCCCGACACTCGTGACCTATAATTTTCAGGTCGACATCGCTTCCGGTTCGCTGACGGGCAAAAGTTATAGAGGTTCGTTCACCTATGATCCCAAACTTGCAACCGGAGCTGATCCGCAGACAGTGACCGCGATGGACTTTAAATTCGATTATCTGATCGGGGCGGAACTCGTCGTCGACGCGCCTGCAAAGATCACTCTGGTCGGTGGCAAGGCCACGCAGCTGACAGTGGTTGGAGGACCTGCGGGAAAACGCTTTGGCATCAATCTGGGTTTTGACCGGAATCAGTTCGGTCTGCCTACCGAAGCTTTCGTGCGCAATGGCGAGCAGTATTTTGGCTATTTGAACGCCAACGCTATCGTCGATGGCGCTGGCCGGGTGAGCTATACACTGGTACCCGCAGGGCCGTGATCGGCCCGCAGATCCCGTGCCCTCAAAAGCTGGTATTCACCAGCTTTCTGGCATAAGCCGCTGTGCTTTCCACGGTTTCAAAATTCAATAGACCGCCTACATACCAGGTGTTGTTCTGACCCTGGATCGCCTTCAGCTTGCGATAAAATCCATCCCGCAGAGCTGCGCTGTCGGCGTAAGGGAAATAATTCCACTGCACGCGCTGATAAATCTCGCCCACCTGTCCGCCCAGCAGGGCCAGATCTTCACGCAGAATTTCAGTACTCTCATCAAGCGACATGTCCCAGGTCATAATCTGACCCGCAGTCCATACCTGCCTTGCTCTGGGGCGGTTGACGAAGGCCGTCACATGGCCTTTGGTATCGGCGGTGCCGAAGGCATCGAGAAAAACCATGGTCCCGTCCTTATAAGGCAGTCCCGAGGCTTCGAAAAGATGAATCACATACGGATAGGAATGGACCTGCGCGAAAAGCTCGGCTTCTTCAGCGGTCGCGTCGAGGAATTTAAGCGCGGTCTTTGGATCGGCCGACACTATCAAGGCATCGTAAGTTTCCGTCTGTCCCTGGGCCGTGATGTCGATTTCCATGCCGCCTGCTGTTCGACGGCGCTGCACCTGAGTGACTTCCGCCCCGGTGCGAACGTTTCCAAGATCCCGAGCGAGGCGCGTCCACACCTCCTGATAGCCTTCAGGCGCGCGGCGCAGTCCATTGCCGCTGCCGCCACCGAAGGGCAGGATGGCTTTCAGAAAATCACCGAAGCCGATATCGAGTGAACCCAGCATGAGTTTCAGCACGTAAATCGCCGGGGTTTCCTCGTAGTATCCATAGCCACAGCCGATCCAGAACGGACGGAAGCCCTGGGCAAACACTTCAATCTTGTATTTTTTGATGAATTCAGCGAAGGGCAAAGCCAAATCGGGATCGTCTTTCTGAAAAAATCCATCCGGCTCTTTCAGATAGGCGAACTTCTTTTGAACCTTCTGCCATTGAAAAAAGCCCGACGCCAGTTCCCAGGGTTTGAAGGCCTTTTGCAAATATTCCGTCAGCTCATACTCACGGCCGTCTTCCAGTCGAACTTTGAAGGCAAGCTCTTCTTTCTGAAATTCAACCTGATAGGTCTTCGCGAGTTCATCGACCACCGCATAGCCCTCGCCCGCCCAGAACGCGCCGACTTCGAAGGTCTGCCCGGCCTCGGCCACGGAATAAACCTTGCCGCCGACTCGATCATCTTTTTCGTAGACGGTGATAGTGTTGTAGCCTTTTTTGCGAAGGGTATGCGCCGCTGTGAGCCCCGACGCGCCCGCGCCGATGACAGCGATGCGCGCATCCTTGGCGAGCGGAGTCTGAGCGTTCAGAGGCAAGGCGAGAAGAAGAGTAGCGAGAAAAAAGAGAAGGCTCTCTTTGAGTGTTTTTACCATGGTCTTTCCCTTGGTGATGAAGTCCTGTCCATACAAGACAAGCTGATAGCACTTTGCGCTCAGGGCGACAAGGACTCAAGATCACCAAGGGAGTTCGTTTGCGAAACAAAGAAAATGGAACGCGCTAGTCACGCACGCAGGCATTGACGCCAAATTTGGCGACTGCGTTCGGATAGCTGTCGCTATAGAAGATGCCGTCCAATCCCGCGCGGAATTGCGCGTTAAAGTCACCCATGGCCGGTGCGTCCCAGTCGGTGCACCAGACGCCCGTCGCTTCATTGTTACTCAGAATGAAAGCCGGCGTCGGCGACACATCAGGATTCGCACCGATAATTTGCTCAAGCTCCTCGTCACTGGCATTCAGCATCTTCACAATGCTGGCCGCGAAGCCGCTGATGTTCCTGTCCACATAACGGGTGAAGTAAACAACCTCGTCACAACCGGCGTTGCGAAGCACAAGAGTGGGACTCAAATCAATCCATCCGCCTATCGAATAGCGGCCTTCATCCACAGGGCGAATATCGGAAAGGCTTGGTTCTGCCGGCGAAACCGAAATTATATCCTGCCAGGAGCGGGTGCCCAGGCTTTCGAAACGCTGGGTGCGCGTATCGGTGTAGCCGCGCTCATTCTCTTGAATGCGGGCCAGATCCGCCTCACGACCAAAGTAGCCCATTTTGATGTCACTGAACTGCGGTTTGAACTCATAAGCCTCGCCGCGGCGATAGCTTTCATGAGCGGCTTTATAGATGGCCACGTTTGCTGCGCCCATCAGAATGGAAGTGGACGCCAGGGCCATCATGCCTTTACCGATAGGATCCTGAATGCGATGGGGACCAGCGACATCAGCGATATTGGCTTTTCGATAGTCCGCGATCAGGGCCGTAAAATCTTTTTGGCAAGCCAGGACTTCGGAATGATTCCAATCCTTGCCGGCCAGAGCTGGAGCGCACTGCTGCAGCACGGCATCCATGTCACGCAGGGGATAATACGAACCATAGCCCGCATAGAAATCAGCGATGCGCCCCATACGCCTTCCGAGTTCCGGCCAGTTGATGAAGCCTGGAAAAAAGAAAATGCTGGTATCGGCCGCCTTCCAGCTGCCGAAGTTTTTCAGGTTTCGCTGCAGCTCCTCCAGATGGAAGGGAATGTTCTGGGAATCCTGGAAGAGTGTGATCAGGTCGGGATTGATGAGGCCGCGGAATTCGGGCGTTCTCAAAACGGCCAAAACCTTTTGCGCGGCTGCTGCGGCATCATAGGTGATCAGTTTTTGAAAGGAGGGTTCGGCGACCAGGGTCTGCAGATCCTTGACAGCCTGGATCGTAAACAGCAGCGCCTGGACTTCTTCGGTATTCTTATAGGCATCGACATAGCCCATGATGGATTTGACAAGAAACGCCAGACGCTGACGTTTTTCTTCCCGACTGCAGCTTCTGCCTTCACACTGTTCGAGCAAAGGATTCAATTGCATGGATTCATAAATAAAGCTGGTGATGCTGCCTGAGCTTCCACCGGCGATCCCATCGAAAGCAGGATAGGAATCGTGGTAGCGGCCTATGGCGCCGAAATGAGCCAAAATCCGGTCGCCGTTCCCTCGCACCGCGGCACAGGTTTTCACGGCTTCATCGTTGCCATAAGCAGCCAAAGGGCTGACCGAAATCAAAAGACCAAGAGTGACCAGGAGTGTGCGAAACATGGAAATCTCCAAGGAGACAAAGAGGTCGTTACGTGTTTGCGAACGACCCCTTTGTTAACGCACTTTCCTTAGTCAATCAATGTGACATATCTGATGAAGTGTCATAAGAAAGGATGATGGGATGAGCGCAATCCCGGTTTATTTCGCGCGATAGACCCGCTTGCCAGCGACATAAGTTTCAACGACGTTGCGATCGTCACCCAGGGTCAGAAGGACGAAGAGTTTTTCCTGAAGGGTCTTGCTGTTCTTATTCCTGAGTTTGGACAACGGCGTCGCGCCCCAGTTCATCACCACGAAATCGGCCTCGTTGCCGGTTTTGAAACTGCCGATCTTGTCGTCAAGTCCCAGCGCCTGGGCACCGCCAAGCGTGGCGAGATAAAAGCTTTGCAGCGACGAGAGTTTCTGCCCCTGAAGCTGAACGACCTTATAGGCTTCATTCATCGTCTGCAGCATCGAAAAGCTGGTACCGGCACCAACATCCGTGCCCATGCCGACGCGAATGCCCTTATCCAAGGCCGGCAGCAGTTTGAAAAGGCCGCTGCCCAAAAAGAGATTCGAAGTGGGACAGAAGGCGATGCTGGAGCGTGTGGCTGCGATGCGATCGAATTCAGAATCAGTCAGGTGCACGCCATGGGCAAACACGGAGTGTTCACCAGCCAAACCATAGTGCTCATAAACATCGAAATAACCGCTGCGCTCAGGAAACAAGGACTTCACCCATTCCACTTCGCTCGGATTCTCCGAGACGTGGGTATGAACGTAGGTCGTAGGAAACTCGGCCTTGAGCCGTCCGGCAGCAGCCAGCTGCTCAGGTGTGGACGTCGGTGCGAAGCGTGGCGTGATCGCATAAAGAAGCCGGTTTTTGCCGTGCCATTTCTGAATGAGCGCCTTGCTTTCCGCATACGATGTCTCGGCAGTATCGACCAGATAATCCGGTGCGTTGCGATCCATCATCACCTTGCCGCCGATCAGCCTCATATTGAAGCGGCTGGCCTCGTCGAAGAGAGCGTCCACTGATTCAGGATGCACGGTGCCGAAGACCAGGGCCGAGGTGGTGCCGTTGCGCAGGAGCTGGTCTATAAAGAAGCGGGACTGCTTGCGCGCGTAATCGTAGTCCTTGTACTTTCTTTCGGTGGGAAAAGTATAAGTGTTCAGCCACTGCAGCAGCTGCTCGCCATAGGCGGCGATCATTTCCGTCTGGGGATAATGAACGTGAGTGTCCACGAAGCCAGGCACGATCAGACGACCGGAATAATCAACCCACTCGGCATCGCGGAACTTTTTCGCGATTTCACTGTGAGGCCCGACGTCCCGCACACTCCCGTTGTCGATGACCAGGGCCCCATCCTGGAAATACTGATAGGCCTGCTCCCCTAGGCGGGCGGGATCGCCAGTGAAATGCAGGATAGATGCCCGATAGGCTTTGACTTCGGCCAGGGCCTGGCTGGCAGACACAAGGCTCAAACCGATCCAGAGACTCATCCAAAACTTGAGACGCATGAAGTCCTCACTTGAAAAAAATGAAGTAATTTTAAGCGGAGGTTTTTAGCGGTAGGGATGGATGGAAACGCCCTCCCCAATGCTGTCGAGACCTTGCGGCTGATGACATTGAGAAGTAAAAACCTACAAAAGCGGCGAATCCTAACATAAGTGCGATTCATGCACAATGGGGTGGATTATGGGGGATACCAGGCGGTTCACTTTCGCCACTGAAAGGTGGCTGGCCCCTGCGAACCCAAGGGATGGATTCGGCAGGGGCCGGCTGGGTCTGGGGATCCTGGCTTAAATCTTAAGATTTTCGAATTTCAGCTGGGCCGGATAGTAGCGCTGGAAGCGGACCAGTTTCTTGCCGGCTTCGCGAGCGGTCGGCGCATCCTTATTGATGTGATACACTTTCCACTCAGCTTTGTCCTTATCCATGGCGACCACGGTGTATCCATAGTAAATCGCCCCGAAGCTCGTGAAGTGTGGATTCACGAGTTTCAACTTGTCATCAAAGATGCGCTCTGCCAGCCAGCCTTTGGTATAGTTGGAACCCACGAATTCATAAACGCGATCCAAAAAGGATTTCTTGCCCTGAGGGGCTGCCTTGGCTGTCAGCTGCAGGCCAAGGGCAAAGTTCGCGGAGGTAACGGATGGCGTCATGAGTTCAAAGCCCACAACGTTATCCGTATCCTTGTTGCCCGGCTTATTGTAATCAATCTTCACGAACGAGCTGATATAGGTGTGCAGATCGCCGGTCAGGACGAAGAGATTCTTGACCCCCTTGTTTTTCAGCTCCTGAAGGACCTTCTGCCGTTCACCGCGGTAGCCGTCCCAGGCGTCATATCCGGCCAGGAGAGTCAGGGTTTTCTGAGAAATCCTTTCCAAAACTCCAAACTGGGAAAGAAGGGTCTGGTTGCCCCAGAGCTTCCAGTGCGCCTTGGATTGGGCCATCCCATCGATCAGCCAGCTGCGCTGCTCGGTTCCCAGCATGGTGTGACTGGTGGGATTCTCGGTCGGTTCCGATGAGGCATCGACCATGCTTTCCACCTGAGGCGTACGATAGGTCCGCGTGTCAGTCATGAAGAGTTCAGCGAGGTTGCCGAACTGGAATTTACGGTAGATTTTAAGGAAAGCGAAAGGATGCGTGGCGTTCTCATCGAGCTGCACGCGGGCCGGAACGAACTCCGTCCAGGCTTTCTGGGCTGAGATCTTCAATCCGTTGCGCACCGGGGCCTCCGCTGCGGCGAAGGGATGATTGTCATCCACCTTGAGGGCGTCTTCCAGATAGTCCCAGCTCGCATCGTTCGCCGTCTCATGATCATCGGTGGTGATGATCCAGGTATGGTTTTCCATGGCGCGCTGCAGGCTACGATCGTTCCTGTAGGTTTTATAGATGGTCCGGTAATCGTCAAGACTGAGTGCCACATCATTCGCAATCGGCACGCGGCGCGTATGCGATTCGAGATCGGGATACTGCGCATATTCATAAACGAAGTCGCCGACGTGAACGACGAAGTCCAGATCCTCATCGGCCAGTGCATCAAAAGCGTGGAAGTAGCCCGAGGAATAATCCTGGCAGGTGATCAAAGCATATTTCAGTTTATCGACGTTTTGATCCAAGCCAGGCGCGGTTTTACACCGGCCCGTGCGGCTGCTGACACCGCGGTAGATGAAGCGATAATAGTAGCGGGTCGCGGGCTGAAGACGCGCCTCGGGTTTTTCATCCAGATCCACTTTCACAGTGTAATCATACTGCGCGTCCAGATGAGTGCCCGCGACCGTCCCCATATAAAGGACTTCCTGGAACAGAGCGTCCAAGGAGATCTGGAAGTAAAGCGGTTCGGACCCATCCACGATCACTTCGGGGTTCAGTCGGGTCCAAAGGATCACGCCCTGCGGCGTGGGATCACCTGAAGCCACGGACTGTGGAAAATAGCGGTCGGCTTCAACACTCGATGTTCCGGCCAGCAGGGTTTCCGAAAGGCTGATCGCATAGGGAGCCGTGAAGGCAAAGCCAAGGCTTTTGATAAAATTGCGGCGATGAAGTGTCATGAAGGGTTCCTCTAAAAATGCATGCGGGTTCCCTACCATTACCGGCTATGTCATTCAAGGTAGAAACGCATCCTTCCGGGGAACTTGATTACCTTTGCGGCTTTCATAGCTTTGTCTTCACCGCAATTTTCTGCGCGTCGGCAAGAAGCGCCGCCGTCACAGCTCTGGCGATCAACTCCATCTGTATCCTGAATGTGGGACGGATATGGCCAGCAGCAATCAGGAAAGCGCGGCCACTCGCGTCAGAAAAATCTGACCACCGTCTTTGTTACGCCGAATGCCTTGCGGCTTTCAATGCGACCCGCTTTCTCCGTAAATCCGTGACGGGCGACAGACAATGTCTGGACAGCCCCCAAAGCGGCCAAAGGATTCACCGGCCCATATATTGCAGCTCTATTCGCAATCGGGCTGGTCCCGGCTTTCCTTCCACGCTCAGGTGTATGCCATGATTTATCTTAATCGTATTGTACCCGTCGCCGCTCCTTATTGCATCGAACAAAAAGACGCCATCAGCTGGCTGATGAAAGCGTTGCAGCGGACAGCCGAGGGTCAAGGGGAAAGCGCCACGAGACACGGCCGCGCGCTGCAGCTTTACGAACGTTTTCTGAGCAACGGCAGTATCGGTTGCCGTCGATCCGTCCTGAGCGACTATAATCACACCGACTGGAACAGCATGGTGCTTTTTAAAGACGATCGTCGCGTGGATGGAACAGCGACACCTTGGATGTCACCGCCTCTGGAAAAGCGTATGCACCTGTTCGCTCAGGAAGCGATGATCATGGCCCGCGCGGCTTTTGCTGAGTCCTCGGTCGCACCTTCTTACCTGATCGAGGTATCCTGCACAGGTTACGACGCGCCTTACACCGCCCAAAAACTTTTGTTGGAAAAAGGCTGGCAGAATCAGACTCGACTTCTGAAGCTCGGGCATATGGGATGCTATGCATCGGTTCCCGCGTTGAATCTGGCGGCCGAACTCCTACGGAGTCAATCGACGGGTGAGCGTCCGGCGACGGGTGAGCGTGCGGCGGAGGACGAGCGTGCGGCGACGAACGAGCGTGCGGCGACGAACGAGCTTGCGGCGCAATACGGAGGTTCATCTCACAACGAGCGTCCGTCTCACAACGAGCGTCCGTCTCACAACGAGCGTCACGCGCAATATGTGCGTCCGGCACAAAACACACGACAGTCAGGCATTGACCGTCCCGTCAGCATTTTCTCCGTGGAATTCTGCAGTCTCCATCTTGCACCGACAGCCACGGAAGCCGACCAGATCGTAGCCAATATTCTGTTCGCGGACGGCGCCGCGCGCCTCGATCTCAGCCACTCGCGTTCCCCGCAGAGTCTCGCATTTTTGGATCATGCCGAAACTTTAATTCCCGAATCTGCGGACTGCATGACCTGGACGCCCGGCGACTCACACTTTCGCATGGTGCTCAGTAAAAAAGTAGGCTTGAAAATCCGCGACGTGCTGCGCGATCAGGTCAGCCAATTTCTGGATCGGCACGGACTCCGAATTCAGGACATTGACCGCTTCGCCGTGCATCCCGGCGGCCCCTTGATCATTGAAACCGTTCAGAAGACCCTTGCCTTGGACGATGAAGCTGTTCGCCACAGCAAAGCCATCCTGCAGCAATACGGAAATATGTCGTCGAGCACGCTGCCGCATATCTGGGCCTCCATGCAGGCCGATGCCCGGGTGAAAGCGGGCGAACGCATCGTATCGCTAGCCTTTGGCCCAGGTCTGACGCTGATGATGAATCTTCTGGCCAAGGATATTTAAGGAGCGGGCATGGTCGCTTTTCTCAGCATCCTCCTCCTAATCCTCACCGCTCTGCAGGGTCTGATCATGACCATAGATGAATTCATCTTTCACAAGCGGCGCGGTCTTCCCGCTTTCGAACGCTGGGGGCATGTGGCTGATACCAGCCTTTTCTTCCTCGCCGTTCTGCTGCCGGCCCTGGCGGCTCCGACCCCGCTCTGGCTCGGAGTTTATGCGTTCTTGGCCATCGCCTCCTGTCTTTTCATTACCAAGGACGAATGGATCCACGCCTCGGCGTGCAGCGGCGCTGAACAATGGTGTCATGCGCTGCTTTTCGTTCTGCATGGTCCCATTCTTCTGACCGCCGGCCTCGTCTGGTTTCTAGCACCGCACCACTTCGCCTTGAAAATGCTGCCGCCTATCGTCTTGATATGGGGCCTTTATCAACACCTCTACTGGAATGTTTATCATGAGCGCAAACACTCTGAATCCAGCCGTGAACAACCAGTTTTACGACGAGCTGGGCGAACGCTGGTACAATGATGATGAGCACATCATCGCCCTTCTGCGAGCGGAATCGCGTTTAAAACTCGACTATGTTCGAAAGATCCTGAGCACGCATCGCAGCGGACCGGGCGCCCGCATTCTGGATATCGGCTGCGGCGCAGGCTTTCTCTCCAACGACCTTGCCACCGACGGCTATGCCGTGACGGGCGTGGATCAATCCGTGGGTTCCCTGTCAGTGGCCGAGCGGCACGCACCGTCAGGAACATCCGTGAATTATAGGCCTGCGGATGCCTATGCGCTGCCTTTTCCAGCTGCCTCCTTTGATGCGGTCCTCATGATGGATTTTTTGGAGCATGTGGATGAACCCGGGCGGGCGATCGCCGAAGCGTCACGAGTTCTGAAGCCACAGGGGCTATTGATTTTTTACACCTTCAACCGCACCTTGCCTTCGAAATTCCTGGCGATTGATGCCGTGCAACTCATCGCCCGCGATTGTCCCAAACATTTTCACGTCTGGCATCTTTTCATCAAGCCTCAGGAACTGAAAGAGATGGCGGCACGGGCCGGGCTGAGTGTGATGGGCTTTCAGGGCCTGCGCCCGCGTTTTCTGGAATGGCCGTTCTGGTCGTCTCTTCTGAAAAGGCGCGTGCATCCTGAATTTTCATTCCAATTCACAAAACGCCTGACTTTGGGCTACATGGGTTATGCGCTTAAAGAGCCCCACTGAGCCAGATGGCAGCTTGGGAGGTAAAGGACAAAGGCGAACGAAGCCTGCGGAAAACTATTCCGGTCATCCAGCACGAGCTGGACATGACCACCCGCTTCCTGCAGCATCGCCCGCACGACATCCAATCCGACTCCCCGGCCCGAGATCTGAGTGGCCTTGTTTCTTGTGGAAAAACCGGGATGGAAAATAAACTCCGCGATCTCTTCGGGACGCAAAGAAGCGTCCGGCGCCAGAAGGCCAAGACGCTGGGCTTTCTCCCGAATATGGTTCAGATTCAATCCGCGCCCGTCATCGCGCACAAGGATCTCGATCCCATCCTTCCGCTGCTGTAGAACGAGCGAGATCTGACCTTCAGCGACTTTGCCCGCATTTATCCTTTCATTCGGGATTTCCAGTCCATGATCCAAAGAATTGCGAAGCAGATGAAGCCCCACGTTGGCAAGAAAGTCCGCGCTTTCCGGTTGCCAATAGATGCCAGGATCCCCGATGTGCACGCGCGGGGGCGCTTTGCCAAGATCACAGGCGAGCTGCGGCAGCATTTTCAAATGCGGCTCCAGGATCTGCTCCAGCGTCAGATGCAGACTGTCCATGACGATATCCACGAGCGGCTGTAGCGTTTTCCTGTCGACGCTCGGAAGCGACTCCAGCACCGCTGCGGCTTTTTTCAAACGAGAACGTGACAGACGAATCTCATCATCCTTGCGGGTGCCGTGACCAAGTTTATGCTCGGCGATATCCAGGTAGCATTCGATGAGCTTATTCAAAGGCTCCACAAGGCTTGCATCGGGTGGATGTCCCTGCTGAACCGCAGTTTCACACTCATGAGCAGCCTGCGCCAGGGTCGAAAGCCCAAAACTCCGGGCATTGCCTTTCAGGTTATGCAGGAGACGCATGACCTGGATCTGGGACGCATTCGCCCCCCAAGGCAGGCGCATCAAAAGACTGCGCGAGGCTTCGAGCACGGCCAGGCGGCGATTGCCGGGGATATTCACAAGTTCAGCGAGCAGGGTCAGTTCCTGCTGACCCTTGGCGGCATCGGCCCTGAGCTTATGCAGCTCCGTGACGTCCCGGATGCAGACCAGAAGCTGGGCAACGCGACCCTCACAATCAAAAATCGGATTCCAATCCAGCTCCAGATAACGGGCCGTTGATCCTTCTCCTTCGATCACGCTCCTTGGGAACAGATGATAATTCAGGGCCAGGGCCACATCATTTTCACCAATGATGCAAAAGACGGCGGCATTCACCTGTTCGATTTGATCTTTCGACAGCTGCGTGCGCTCCAGGATATCCTGCAGATGGCCTGCCTGATTTGGGCTGTTGAATCCCAGGAGTCGATCGAGATAAGCGGAATATTCGGCACCGATTTGCCCGTTCGGGCTTTCGATGGTAAGGACGCCCTGCTGGATATTTTCGAGTATGGATTGGATCTTCTGATTTTTTTCCTGGATCGCCGCCCGACTCCGTTCCAGGGATTTCATAATGCGAAGTCGGGAATGCAGGGCAATCCATTCAATACCCAGAACAGTCGTGATTGTCATTCCGAAAAATAGGTTGTCATAGGAGATTTTGAAAAAGAGCGACAAACCCAGGAGGATATAGTTAACGACGACATAAAGAACGAAGATGAAGTTGGTATCGAGGTAAAAGGCGATGAAGGCAATGGTGCAGACGTAACCCATTTGATAGGCCATGTTCAAATCATTGCGGCAAACCAGAAAGAAAAGATGGGTCGTGAAGATAAAGCAGAGAAGGTAGATGAAGGCCTGCATCCAGGGTCGTGTTTGCGGGAAACGCGGCAAGAGGAAGCCGAGGGACGCAAAGGCAGCCAGAGCGAGCCGTTCCCAAAGGGGATCCACCGTGGCCGGCCCCAGAATCAGTGGGTAAATAAAACCAAAGGGCACGTAGGCCACGACTCCGCAAAGGGACGCCAGGTTTACAACCCAGATGACTTCGCGTTCGCTGACCTGATTCCGTAAAAACCCTGACGGTTTGAACATTGTGCCTCAATCCCGGATGAACCAATTCCGGAAATTTATCGGCGTATTCCCATTTTAAATGAAGTGAAAATCGAGGCGCGTGCGCATGCGTTCGAGCGCCCGGGCGACAACCGTATCGGTTGCGGGGCTCTGGGTGCCATAGTACTGGCAGGCCTTGTGGTGCAGCATGGTGCAGAAATTTTCCGTGGACGGCAAATCACTGAACGCTTGGATTTTACGCAGAAAGGGGGCGCTATGAATCGCGTCCCAGAGCCTTTCCTCAAGCCAGGCCAGGGACCATTCCAGGGATTCGTCCTCCAGATCCTCGGCAAAAGGCACGAGCCCGTGGCGCAGAAGGCTCCGCACATAGGCTGTCAGCCAGAGAACATCATCCGATTCGATCAGCCCGCCCAGGAGCGGCGGCAGCGCTTCGCGCTGATGACCGATCCGAATCAGAACATCCGACGGCGCGAAGCCGGTCAGGAGACTGATAAAGACACAGATCAGGGGCCAGTCCTGGGGACCAGGGTGCAGAAGGAATTCCTGGTAAAGGTCGGTGATGAAGCTTTCGAATTCCTCGATCGGATAATAGAAATGCTCGGCAAATCCCAGCTCCGGTGCACATTCCCTTTGCCTCCGACGCAGGTTTTTGACAATCTGCTCCAGGGGACATTCCACGAATTCCTTGCGGCGATGCAGACGGAAGGCGCGCAGGGTTTGGAAGATATCCTTTTCCAGCTGATCGAAGAGATCACTTTCGAAACGATAGACGGGGAAGTAAAAACCCGGTGCCCCGGTGGGCTGCGAGAGAGCCTGGGATCTTTGACTGAAATGATCGGTGGATTTGCCTATTTTATAGACACCATCCTTCAGCCCGTCGCAGCTGGCCACATAAACCTGGCCTTTGTGTGCGGGGGTCCATTCCGGAAGAAAGCCCTGTCGTCTTTTACGCAGAACCTGAAAAGGGCTGCGGGGATCCGCCCGATCCTTGAGATAGCGGCGGTTCAGATTCGCCATCGCCTACCTCCCTGTGGCTCCAGCTGGATCACGTTTATCATAAGGATTTTGACTTGTCACCTCATCAGGAAGGACCGTCCGTGCCCGGGAAAACTTGGCCAAAGCGGCTGAAAATAGTTTCGTATAATGCGCAGGATCTTTTTCTGAATCCTGCCTATGAAATATCCAAAGAGGATATGGAAACGCTTTCCGAGCAGCAGTGGCAACTCCTCTCCCAGGATGAAACCCGCCTCAAATCACTGGCGCAGCTGCGCGGGATGGCCCAGATGATCCGCGATGAGGACCCGGATATCATAGGGATTTGCGAGGTCGGCGGGCATGAGTCGCTGCTCCGTTTTAACGAGTGGTTTCTGCATGACGCCTTTGAAGTGCTGCTGGTCCCCTCGCACTCGCAGCGCGGCATCGAGAATGGCTTTTTGGTGAAAAGGGGTCTGCCGTTTACGGTTGAGCTCGTCACACATATGCACTGGCGGGTGCCTTTCACCTTTCCTCATGAAGACGATCCGGTGAAGTTTCACATCGCGGCTCAGGCGGCTGCGTATATGGATCTGGGTAAGCCTGAGGAGAGGCGTTTATCGCGGGATATTCCGGCGCTTTTCATGCGTGATCCTGCGAATGGGCTGTTTCTGATCTTGCTGATGGTGCATCTGAAATCGGGCTTTGACATGGAAGGCATTGATCCTGGCGGTCAGGTGCGGCGTGCGGCGGAGTTAAGGGCCTTGATTGAGATCTATCATGCGCTGCAAAAGAAACATGCGGTGCCCATTATGATTGCCGGGGATTTCAATGGCAATGCCTCGCGGGAAGGGACGGCTTCAGAGTTCATTCCGCTTTATCAAAAAACGGATCTGGAGGACGTGCTCTGGCTGGCGGGACATCCCAAGCATGAGCGTCTTACGCATGTGACCTTTTTCGGGCGCACGCTGCATGCGCAGCAGCTTGATTATATTTTCATTCCGCGGCCCCTGCGAGCCCGTCTCGATCATGCGGGCACCTATGTCTATCGTTATCGCTTTGAAGGTGAGGATCAGGAGATCATGCTGCCGACCACCTTTCATGACAGGCGGCAGCTGCCGTCTGATCACTACCCTATCGTTTGCGTGCTGATGAAGGAGATGAATGATGACTCACCTGTTTGAACCTTTTTCCATGCGAAGTCTCACGCTTCGCAATCGCATTGGTGTTTCGCCGATGTGCCAGTACAGTTGCCACCAGGGTTTTGCAAGCGACTGGCATCTCGTTCACCTCGGCTCGCGTGCCGTGGGCGGTGCGGGGCTCGTGATCATCGAGGCCACCGCGGTGACGCCCGAGGGCCGCATTTCCGATGGTGACCTTGGCATCTGGACGGATGCGCATGCGGAGCCTTTGGCCCGTATCGCGCGCTTTATGCGGCAGCACGGGGCTGTGCCCGGAATACAGATCGCGCATGCGGGACGCAAGGCCAGTCGCAAGACTCCGTGGCTTGGTGATCGGGAATTAACGGCCGAGGAAGGCCGCTGGACGACGATTGCTCCGTCGGCGATTGCCTTCAGCGATAACTATCCCACACCGGAAGCCATGAGCGTGGAGCAGATTCAGGCGACGATCGCGGCCTTTGTGCAAGCGGCGGAACGTTCGCTCGCGGCGGGTTTTCAATTCCTGGAAGTGCATGGGGCGCATGGTTATCTTCTGAATTCCTTTCTTTCGCCCTTATCCAACACACGAACGGATGCCTACGGCGGGACCTTTGAAAACCGCTGCCGCATGATGTTGGAAACCGTGCGTGCCGTGCGTCAGGTGTGGCCCGAGTCCCTGCCCTTGGGTGTGCGTCTATCCTGTTCGGATTGGATGGATGGTGGATGGACGATCGATGATTCCATTGCGCTGGCCATGCTTCTTAAAAAAGAAAGCGTCGATCTTATCGACTGCAGTTCGGGTGGTATATCGCCGAATGCCCGCATTCCCGTCGGCGCCAACTATCAGGTTCCGTTTGCCGAGGCCATCAAGCATCAGGCCGGTATAGCGACCGCAGCCGTGGGTATGATTACAGAAGCGATGCAGGCCGATGCGATCATCCGTACCGGGCAGGCTGATCTTGTCTTCATCGCCCGGGAATTCCTGCGTGATCCTTACTGGCCTTTGCATGCTTACCAGGCTCTTCATGCGAAAACAGAGAGCCCTGTTCCCTTGCAGTATGCTCGGGCTTTTCCCGCGCTGCGGTGAGGTCTGCTCACCTTCACGCGTGGAGATTCGTTCGGGCTCGTCTTCGATGCGCGTGAGGCTCGACTTCATGCGCGCGACGCGTGAGTCTGCTTAATCCCGGTCCTCGTGCGCGCGACATGCGACTCTGCTAAATCTCGCCCTCGTGCGCGCGACACGCGACTCTGCTAAATCTCGCCCACACTGCGCGCGATCTCGCGTCAAATCCCGCAGCCCATCTCCGTAGGCTCCGTAATAACTCAGTTTTTTTTCCGCGGTCCAAATTTTGCTGAAGACAGAGTGGAATCTTTTCAGAAAGGGAAAACCTATGGATGGGAACTTTTGGTCCACATGGGCCGTGCCTTACTTTGTCTCGAACGCGGTGGCCGTGGCCCTGGCAGTCCTGGCCTGGAAAAGACCAAACGCCGCCCGTTACGGTTACGCAGTGATGTTTTTCATCGCTGCGATCGTGAACAGCTTCACAGCCATCAATAATCCGATGGACTACCTCAACTATTCGCCTCTGGCGTGGGGTCCATACAGTGAATTTATCCGCGGCGCCTTCGCCGGCATCGTCGGAGTTTTCGTCCTGGCCATAGCCTTTGGACAGCTCCTGCTGGCTCTTGGTTTCCTGGCCCGCGGCACGATACTGAAGATAGCCTGCGTCGGCAGCATCATCTTCTTCCTCGCCATCACACCCCTGGGCCTGGGCGCCGCGTTCCCCTTCCCTCTGTTCGCCATTCTGGGCGCATTGAACATTTTCATTCGCAGCTCAGAACTGCGGATGCGAGAAGGTCTTGCCTGAATCACTGGGCCCTCTCGCGGGCCCTTTGCATCACGCTTACAGCAAAATTACCAGATCTTGCGAGCGCGAGGATGCGCGAAGTGCAAACGGTGGTCACAGCTGTCGGACACAACCGTTTCCTGAACTTCGATATGACCAATTTTCTGCCAGACTTTGTCACCAAAGCGGCTGCCTTCACTGGCTACTGAAATACTGAAACGCAGCCCCTGCGGATAATTCGCAAGGTTCAGCTCGTCACGAAAATCATCTTCATCGACCCGCGGCATGCCTTCGGCGGCTTCGATCTTCATCCAGATGGGAGTCACGGCCTTTTCACCCGGCTTGAGTCCCAGCTCACTGATGGGATACAGCTCACGAATCAAAGCCGTCTGAAGGTTACTGCCTTCAGCCAAGGGGAAATCACGCACCACAACCAGGCCTTCAAGGCTTTTCATGAACGCCGTGAAGGTCGGGTTGATTTGAATGATGTCGTTGGTGTTCACGGAATCCAGGAAGTATTTCTTCCGGGTGCCGCCCAGGTTTTCGATCGTGAAGAAGTTGGCTGTTTTCACAGGATTATCATGAAATTCATCCGAAGTCGGGAAGATCTTGCCGGCGATTCCAAACGCACGGTTCTGGTTCGACTTGGTGTTCGTCAGAGCCGTCGAGGCCCGTACGATCATCATGTTTTTGGTGCCCTGACGGAAAGCGCCGGTGTAGGGGCTTGGTTCGGTAATCGTCCAAGCCGCTTTCATGCAGATTCCGTTGGGATGCACGAGCTTTTCAAAATAAGGCAAAACATCGCTCTGATCCGAAAGGGTGCGTTTGGAGCTTTCCAGCATCAGATCTTTCAAACCGGCGAAGAATTTGGAAACCTTCACCTCCTGCTGAGGCAGCGCTGCGTAAGGGTCTGAAGTCACCTGCCCCCAAACGTCGCGATACAGCGATCCTTCGTAAGCCGTCTCGGCGCCTGCGAGTGAAGGCAAGAGGGCCGCGCCTATGAAGCTCAAGGTTTTGAGTACGCGACCCGCTTTCTTTGTCACCATAAATGAATCCTCCTTAGTGTGTTTCAGAATCTAAAGCTGCATCTTTTATAAAAGGATCTGGCGACAATGTCAGCGAAATTGTGAGCTATTGCATTGGATGCAATTTAATATGTACGCCGAGCAAAGGCGGCTCAATTTTCCATGAAGGTAGGAAGGAACAGGGTTTTTGGACTAGAGACGGGTTGTGAAGATTTTGTGAAGGGCGGAAGTGTAGGTTAAAAGTTTGGGGAAGATGGAAGTGTGGGGTTGACGTCCAGAAGCCTGGGGCTTCTGGACTGTCGTTATATTACTTCGCGCAGGCCGTTGGCAAGGTAGCTGGAGATTTGTCAGCTTTGCAGACGGGGAAGAGCGCTTTTTGAGCTTCGACCAAAGAAAGGAATTCTTTGAAAGTCTCTGGAATTTCCTTTCCGTTCGCGTCAATCAAACGACGGAAGCGGTACTGCGATGGTACGCCAAGGATCAAGCTGTCACGGCTATATTCATCGTCCGCGACTTTACGCATGGCAAAAGTCAGAAGTTTCGAAGGGGGAATACCGACAGGAGGAATGCCGCCTGGTTGGAAGGTCGGAGTTACGACGCCGTAGCTGAAATCTTTGTTGAATTGAGCAACGTAAACAAGTTTCGATTTTCTGACCAGCTCGTACAGAGCCACGCCTGCAGGCGAACCGTGCCAGCTCCAAACTTTGGCATCGTAAACAGGCAGCGAGCCTCTGTATCCAACAACTTCACCTTCTTCCTCGATTGCTTCCCATTTCACACCAGCGAACGAAACCATTTCATCAGCAAGGGGGTTGCCGTTCATCCACCAGATACCTTGAAGAGCTTCAGGTGTATCGGTTGCATCATTCGCCACAGTCATCTCTTTGTAAGCGACTTTATGGTCAACGAACTTGTATTCGTAAGGGCTGAAGCCAAAAGCCGAACTCGAGACAAACAGGGAAAGCGCAAGTACGTTCAATTTCACAGTATGTTTCCTCATACAAATGGACGATCCAAAGTGTGTAAGCTGGGGATATAGATTCAGCGGCGCATTGTCAATGCTTGAGATTACACGCAATTGTATTGCGCCCAACCAAAACCTTAATCAATGAATACCAATGATCTTTTTAAGCCCGACACTTATGACGCCGACATGGGGTTACAAATGCCCTGCCACAATTAATAAGACATAGCTATTTCTATTCACGCCGTGTCTGCTTAGCTGATGATCCCTGATCTTCTCGACAACACAGATCGCATTCCTATCTGAAGCACGGATCCTTCATCACCATTTTCACGAAGCCAATTGCAACGCGATGACAATTGCTCCGACTGCTTTATCTTCAGCAATGAAGTCCTCGCTCACCATCAGCATAGACCCCTTAATGCCCTTGAAAAAACCCCTTACATCCGTTAAGGTTGGCCGATTTTCCACTCGCGAGGCTTTAGACCATGACACACGAACATAACCTTCTGGAACGCGCGTCTCACCGCTGCGAACTCTGTGCGAATACCACCGATCTTGCGGCATATGACGTCGCACCCAACGCAGGTTCTACTGTCGACACCCAGGTCCTTCTCTGCAAAACCTGCCAGGATTCTATGGCCAACCCCAAGTCGGTTGACGTCAAACATTGGTATGGCCTGAATGAAAGCATCTGGAGTGAACACAATGCCGTCAAGGTTCTCGCCTACCGCGTTTTGAAACAGCTCGGTGACAATGCCTGGGCCCAGGATCTTTTGGGTCAGATCTATT
The DNA here is from genome assembly GCF_035712445.1 of Oligoflexus sp. Lineage (NCBI taxonomy): Bacteria > Pseudomonadati > Bdellovibrionota > Oligoflexia > Oligoflexales > Oligoflexaceae > Oligoflexus > Oligoflexus sp. The sequence goes on from NZ_DASTAT010000143.1 coordinate 73,486, forward strand.
TGGATGATGATGTTCAGAAATGGGCCGACGCCGGACTCAGCAGCGAGAAAGAAGAAAGCAAGGCCCAGGTCCTCGATAGCAACGGCACTGTGCTTCAGGATGGAGACACCGTGACCTTGATCAAAGACCTGGATGTGAAAGGCGCGAACTTCACCGCCAAGCGCGGCACAACCGTGAAGAACATCGTGCTGACAGATGACCCCAAGTATATTGAAGGTCGCGTCAACGGCACACGCATTGTGCTGGTGGCGGCGTATCTGAAAAAAGCTTAACCGCCGCAGATGGTCGCCAGTGCGTTGGGAGCCTCACCGGATTCTTCACCGGCAGGTTCCTCGACCGCTTTAAGCGGCGGAGCCGCCCCTGCGGGTGTTCCGGTGTTCAGCTCACGCAATTTCTTCATATAATGCAAAAGGTCGACCTGCCCCACATAGCTTCGTGTTTCACTCTGCTCCTGGGCCAAATCCAATTCCGCTTCCTGCAGCACGCGGCGGAAGGTTTGCTGAATCGAACCATCGGTATTCCGCTTATCCGCTGCCGCTTTCAATTGAAACAAAGCCGCAAGTCCTGCCACATAAGGCGCGGCCATGCTCGTTCCATCCAAGGTTTTATAGCCATTGTTCAAATAGGTGCTGTAAATCGCGGAACCCGGCGCCGTGATGTCCGGGCTGGTACGCTTGGTGGCAGGATTCACAACGCTCGGATCCACCCCTTTGGTCAGCTCCGAAGGAAAGTTACTGTAGGATGCCAGCGTCGCATCAGGATCCGAAGCGCCCACGCAAATCGTTCCGTTATAGGAGCAAGGCAGCACCGTATATTCCTTGATGGTCTGATTCAGCACAAAAAGCGTCTGCTGCTTGCATTCGCCGCCTAAAGGACAGTTCTCGTTGCCGGCCGCGACCACCACGATAATTCCCGCATTAATCGCATCGCGCATGATCTGGCTTTCCGTACCATTGCTCGATACCAGGTTTTGAAAGTCGACGCCACCACCCAGACTCATGGAAATCACATGCGCGCCTTCGGCCATCGCATAGCGAATCGCTTTATTCACAGCATCGGTCGATCCACCTTTCGAGCCCAAGGCTTTAATCGGCATAATCTTAATTTTGCCAGGGGCAAGCAATTCACCGACACCAACCATACCATTCTCATCAACTTTCTTGGCCGCAATGATGCCCGCGCAATGAGTGCCATGACCATCATCATCTTCGGGATCGGCGTCATTGTTCGCAAAATCATAGCCCTTCACCGCACCGTTCACGGTGTAAAGGTTATCCTTCAACGCGGGATGCTGTTGGCCCACACCTGTATCAATCACAGCCACCACCACCTGATCGCGAACGTTCTGAAGACCATCGGCAACAGTCCTGGCTTCCGTTGCACTCGTCTGATCATAGGCCCACTGCTGCCCCGAAGCCTGGGTCAGCTGATGCTCACTCACACGCCCGGTCTTCGACACCCGAAAGGAATCTTCGACAAAATTGAAAGCCTTCCCATCCGCCAGCCGGAAATTGGTGGCCAGAGCATTCTGCACCTCGGGCAGTTTCAAAAGAGAACTGGCAAAACTCACACCGGGCGCAAGGTTTCCGCCCAGCTCCAGGAAGCGAACACCATCATCTTCCCCCAAGGCCTTCGGCACCGCGGCGACATTTTTCACATTGATCTGGCTGCTCAGAGATACGGCTTCCAGCGCATTATTGATCGCATTTTTAATGGTCACATTCAAAGCATCAGGATCCTGCACAAGATTATTCTGCTGCTGATCCTGCAGCTGACTGAGGAGCGCCTGACTCAACCCCACAGTCAAACTCTGTTGATTGACACTCGCACTCAAAAGCGAACAGGCGATAGCCGCAGCTACACCGCCAGATTTACCTTTACAGGTCATACAGAGGAAGGACAGACTGACAATTCCAAATCGGGATGCCCATTGCGGCCAGCGGGAACGCATAAGATCAGCTCTCCAAAAGTTAATATGCAGGGAATCTGGAATGATCTTAGCGAATGCTGTAATTTTGGCCAAGACGAAGATGCCAGGTTCGGCAGAAGTCTTGCACATAGCCCAAGCGATCCCCAGGAAACGGAGGCCTATGCGTCCATTTATCTTATTTCCTTTTATACTGCTGCTGGCTGCCTGCGTAAGCTCTGGGCAGGCGATGAGTGAGCGGGACAATTCCGCCCAGACGCCGCGGCTTATCACGTTGACGCCCGAGAAGGCGCTCAAGCTTGTGAACGAAGCTTCGCCCACGATGCTTCTGATCGAGTTCACCACCCAATGGTGTGAACACTGCAAGGAGCTTAAAAAGCCCCTCCAGGCACTCGCCGCCAAGGGCCAGGGCCGCTACCGCATCGTATCCGTCGATGTCACCGATAAACTCCAGGTCATGGAAAACTTCGGCGTCGCCCAGAAGCTGCCGGCTTTCCGCCTGCAGGTTCCAGGCAGCAAAGACCCCATCTTGCGCTACGGAACAGGCGGACCCTTCCGCGAGATCGTGCAGTACTTATTGGACGAGGAGGCTCCGCGCTTTCTTCCCTGGGCCGACCATCCCTTGCAAAAGCCACAGGCTTATAAGGCCATGCTCCTCGCGGGAAGCTCCGACAACGCAAATTTCCTGCAGGAAGTGTCCTGGAATTATTCCTGGTTGCTCCAAAAGGGATATAAAGAGGATGAAATAGGCTGTTTTTATGCCAAGCCTGATCTGATTCAATACGGCGGTGATCGCGAACAATTCGATCAGCTGAAGCCCATATTGGAAACCTGTCATCCCGTGAAGCACCAGGAATTCCTGGACAGCATTCGCCTCTCACTGAACGAGAAACCGTCAACATTTTATCTTTACGTCACAGCCCATGGGGCCGCGCCGGTCCCCCTGAAAAACCGCGAGACCTTCAGAAAAAGCTGTCTCGCGCATGCGCCTTCGCTCGCTCTGGACCAGACGCCTCCCGACTGTGTTTCAAGCCAGGGACTGACCGTCGACGATCTGGCCCGAGCCATGAAAGATGGGTCCGCCACCAAAAAATATCTCGTCCTGCAGGGCTGCTATACAGGTGGATTCATCTCGCCTCGGGATAATCCGAAAACCACAGCCAGCCCGCTCGCCCGGCTACCAGGCATTCATATCCTGACGGCCTCTGCAGCGCGGCAGGCGAGTTTTGGCTGCAACGCCGGAGCCCATGTCACCTTCTTCGGCTCCGCCTATAGCCAGGCTGTCCAGGACGATAAACAAAAATTCGAGACCATGGATTGGCCCCGTATTTATCAGGATGTGCTGAAGGAGGTCACAAGGCTGGAAAAAGAGTTGCAGATAGGCAAACAGAACGCGTCACGTCCGCAGTTCTTTAAAAATTAGGAAACAGCTCCCGCTGCTTCCACTCGCCGGGTCTGCGAAAATGCGAAACATCGAGGCCCGGCATGCCTTGATCCAAACCAAACTTCTTCGCAAAAATCTTAAACATCGTCTGAATCTGCTGCGCATAAGGCCCTTCGCCGGTCTGCCTTGTGCCCCAGCGCGTATCATAAAGCTCCCCGTTGCGGGTATCTTCAATCAAAGTCCGCACATGCTGAGCCCGCAGCGGATAGTGATGCTCCACCCAATCCAAAAAAATGGGTTTCACAGCCAAAGGTAAACGCAAAAGAACATAATCCGCACTGCGGGCTCCAGCCTCGGCTGCAGCTTCCAGGATCTTCGGCGTTTCCTTATCGGTAAGGCCCGGAACAATCGGAGCCACATTCACGCCCACCGGAATACCGGCAGCACTCAGACGCCGAATTGCTTCCAGCTTCATCTCTGGAGGCGGTGTGCGCGGCTCCATTTTGCTCGCCAGTTCGCGATCGACCGAGGTCACCGATATGAAGACCTCCACCAGATTCATTTCCGCCATCGGAGCCAGGATATCCAGATCACGCAGAATCAAAACGTTCTTCGTGATAATCGAAACAGGATTCCGAAATTCATGCAGCACTTCCAAACAGGCCCGTGTCAACCGATAGCGCCGTTCCACCGGCTGATAGCAATCGGTGACACCCGACATGGCGATGGGTTCGGGCTCCCATGAAGGCTTCATCAGGGCCTCGCGCAGAAGCTTCGGGGCGTCGACCTTCATCATGATTTTGGTTTCAAAATCAAGGCCGGCATTGAAACCCAGAGTTTCATGCGTGGGGCGCGCATAGCAGTAGGCGCAGCCATGCTCACAGCCGCGATAGGCGTTGATGCTGTAATTGAAGCAAATATCCGGACTCGAATTCTTCGTAAGTATGGTCTTCGCATGATCCACAAGCACGGTCGTCTTCGCCGCCTTTTCAGGATCATCCCAGGGTTCGGGCGGCACATCCCTTTCAATGCGCGTGGATTCAAAACGATTCGCAGGATCGATCCGGGCGCCGCGTGATTTGCGGTTTTTAAAATCAGAGGGTGTGGTCCTCGTCATGGAAATCATCCTTGAAGTGAAAGCCTGATTGTCCGCTCGTGGCTTCATCCGCACGGAAGCCCGCAAAGGGGGCCAGACCTTCCACAATGGGCAGAATCTGTTTGATTCTGTAGTGTTCATAGTCCACCGGCGCTTTTACAAAACCGAGGGGCTGTGGACCTTCTGCGGTCATCAGATAGCGCACGACCCGCACCGTGCGGGGCAGAAGGCGAGCCGCTTTAATGTGCGGCGGCGTGGTGCGCGTATAGGCTTCAAGCGGTTTCCGAATACGCTTGCGATAAACCAGCTCATCATCAAGCCGCCCCGCCTGCATGGATCGAATCAGAGTGCGGATATGCGCCACCATGTTTTCGGGCGGCTGACGTTCAAACAGCATCCGCAAAAGGTCCCGCTGCAGCTGCCTCGCGAGTGGCGTCCAATCGCTCCGGACGGCCTCCATACCCTTGATTTCCAGGCTTTGGCTGCGCTCATCCATCTGAAGACCGGCATAATTCTTGGCCCGACTCCCCTCGCCCTGTCGATCGGCCGGCAGGAAAAAATAACGGAAATAGCCATCGAATTCCAGCTCCATATGCGAAGTGAGCTGGTATTCCTTATGAAGCGCCAGGGCCAGAGCTTCATTCGCTTCCGCGCAGAGCCTGCGGCCATAAGCAAGGACGTCAGCCGTCGCAAGGCAGGCGAGGTCCTGCACCGAGACGAACAAGGAGTCGGTGTCTCCATAGAGAACGGTATATTCACGCTGTGTAAAATAAGCCTTCATCCAGGTCAAAAGTTTTTGTCCCAGCGTTGTGATCCCGTCGGCCATGGTGCGATCCGCAAAACGGCAGGCATTCGTGGCCAGAACTCCATAAAAGGAATTCATGATGATCTTATAGGAATAGGCCTCGGCCGCCTGACCCCGTTCCCGCGCGAGGGCTCGGTGCTGAAAAAATTCATGCAAAAGTTCGGGGAGTATGCCGGGCTCGCGCGAAAAGACCGCACCGTTCGGCGCGTGAATGCCCTCGCCTTCCGGGAGTGTTTCCCCCTGGATGAAGGCCACCGGATCAATGTTAAACGTCCGCATGATGGAAGGGTAAAGGCTCTTGAAGTCAAAGACCAGAACATGCTCATGCAGGCCCACCACAGGATCGAGGATCAATCCGCCGGTTCCGCCTTCTTCCTCGCCCGCATCAATACCCCGCGTGGGGGCCACCATTCCCCTTTGATGCAAAGCCCCGATATACAGCGTTTCAAATGCGGCGACGCTGCCCCAGGCTTTTTCCAAAGGCAGATGAGTCAGAAGGCTGCGCGTGAGTGTCAGTTCCAAGAGGCCCTGCTTTTTCAGGATATCGCGGACGAGTCGCGCATCTTCCAGCACATAGGCACAGAAAGCCTTGCGATCAAATCGAAAGGCCTGTTCGATTTTCTGGGCCGCGTCCTCCCATTCCTCGACAGCAAGCGTCTTGCCGCGGCCTAAAAGTTCCTGGGCCACCGTGTTCAACCTTAGATCTTCAAAACTGCTCAGCGTATGCCGCACAAGTTGCAACGCATCCAGTACCTGACGCCCGCGGATCACCATGCGGCCTTTGCCAAAGTACTGGCTCTGCCTCGCAAAAGAACTATCCTTGGTGCGGCCCAGATTGAATTCCACGCCCTGTTTTTTTGAAAGCTTTTCCAAAACAGTCAGATCGAAATCAATGACATTCCAGCCTGTGATGATATCGGGATCCAGCGCAACAACGCGTTCACGGAAATACTGCAGAAGTTCCTTTTCATCCGACAGGGCCTTTACCTCAGGCGGATCATCGGCACGCGCAGCTCCAATGAGGAGAACCTCTTCCGATTTTGCCTTGCCCTCCAAACACCAGCTGACCAGGGATATCCCGAGCAGCCGTGAGGCCTCTGCATCCGTTTCAATATCCAGCGAAAGTATTTTCAGATCAGGTTTTCCCGGCGCCGGGCTTAGAGTGGGATTGATGTAAAAGCGCTGCACGTGTTTCGAAGGTTGCCAAAGGCCCTCGATCCGAACCATACCCGCGAGGCCGCGATGAATGCGGTAAAACTGCGGGTAATCCAGATCCGCTTCATAGCTTCGGATGCCGCGGCCGTCGAGATCCTTTTCCAGGGCCCTCAGATCGCGCACGGTGGGAAGCGTCACGCTTGCGACCGCTTCGCCATCCATCGTGGTCAGCTCTGTGTCCTGCCGCAGCCCGCGATGTTTCCTCAACAGGGCATCAACGCCGCCTGCATCGGATCGACGGATATAGAAACAGGGCGGCAGCCTGTCATCGAGCAGACCAAAGGTCTCGCCGTTCTCCAGGCGGCCGGCAGCGTAGATGACGCTTTTGCCATGGAAGAGACCGTGAAAGATATCGACGAGAAAGGCACGCAATCGATGGCTCCTTTGTGTCAAAGGAATGCCATACACTACCCGCGAATGGTGGCTCCCAAGCCCCACCAGCGTTGGCCCCTTTGCTTCCGAGGATTACCATACACTTGTCGGGCTTGTCGATCTACGAGAGTTTCTTCTTGCCGAGTTGACAGGTATTAATGCCCAGCATGGCATACGGCGGGCACCAGCCCAGAAGTCCCGGAGCGCTGTGTAGCAGGGCCCGCGGTGAGATCGTGACAGCGCTCGCAATCGTCGCCATCTTCAACTCATGATGGAAGGAAATAGACCCGGATCCTGGTAAGCCCCACTTTTTTTTAAGGCCGCAGCATATAATTGGAATTCACGGCAGGCACAGTCCGTTTGATAAACATACGCCGCGGCGCATCCATACCAAGCAGCAGCTGACTCACATCCCCGATAATCGGCCGACCAGCGTAGTAACCGTGCCCCAGCCCACCCACACCAAGGACAGGCCGATCGACTTCACTGACATCGATCGTATCCACACCTTCCATCATAGTACAGCTGCCCAGTCGGGCATTTCCATTCACCCGTGTTGAAGCCGCCAGTGCGTTATCATTCGGTGAGCAGTAGACCGTCGTCCGCACCGCAATTTTCCGCACAGCAGGCAAAAGGCTTCTGAAATCCTGCGTGGAAAAATCAGGTGCATTCAGAATCAGCTCCTGAATTGTTCCCTCAGGAAGAGAGTCCGCCAGCTGAGCCAAAGCCGGCAGCACCACCTGATGCCCCATGCTGTGAACAACGACATGAATTCGCTTGCCAGTGGCTGCTATCGTCGTGAGCAGCTGCTGAAACGGCTCAATGCTCGCCGCCGCATTCTTCTTATTCTCCTGATAAGTCCGAAGAAGATAGGGCCCTTCGATGAGACGCTGAACCGCACCCGCCGGCCACGAGAAAAGTACCAGCTGCCCCTGATACTTCCCATCAAACCCGATCTGCGCCGCCCGATAAACGGCCTCTTCAAAGCGCACGTTGAAACCATGCACGAACACCAGAATTTCATCCGGCTCGGGACTCTTCAAAGCCATCGCAAAGGAATCCGCATTCAAACTTTCATGCTGGGCCATCTGAAAATTAATCTGGGAATCAGAATTCGGATCATTCCCACTGCTCAAAGACCCCACCGGCCGGTTGATCGGCACCTGCACCCGGCACATGCCGTAGCGCAGATCCGTCCCCTTGCCGACGCCATACACAGCGTTCGAGCAGGCACCGACAGCCCCCTGCGTGCTGCGGTTGGTGACATAGATAACATTATAGGGCTGGGTTTCGATGTACGAGACAGGGAAGCGGGCATTCAGTTCCTGACGCAGAACCTCGTAACGCTCCGAGCCCTTCGGAGTCTGACAGGCGCTGAGGGTGATGAGGGTCAGTATCATGAGAAAACGAGAGCGCAGCATGAAAGATCCTTTAAACAAGCTGTGAGGGGAACTCGGTTTTCAGCTCCCGGAATAGAAAACGATAGGCCTCGGCAACCCGGGCCGCCTTCATGATATCGCGGTGACTCAGCAGCCAAAGACTCCCGAAATCGGGACGATTGACTCGATCGGGCAGCTCCACAAGGTTTCCAAGTCGATTGACAAAGCGCGGAAGCAGGGCCACACCAGCCCCCTCTGCACATAAAGACTGCGCGGTCATGAGGCTATCCACGCGAAAAACGCGCGTCCAATGCCGTGACTCAGTCTCCAGTTCCTGCGCCGCTCCAATATGCTTCAGACTCTGATCAAAGGCAATCAGAGCCGTTCGCGGCCGCAGGGTTTCCAGATTCAGATTCGCTGTTTGCAGCTGATGCAAAAGTTTCTCGGACGCGAAATAGGCGAATTCTATAGGCCCAAGCTTGCGTCCGATATAATCCTCCGGCGGTTTGATCGTCGGCCTGATGGCAATATCCGCATCACGTTTATTCAGATTCGACATTGTATTGCTGCTTTTCACCGACACGTTCAGCCCTGGATAGGCTTCCGTCAGCTTTATCAGAATAGGCGGCAGTATCGTCTGCGCCAGCGTATCAGCCGTCGTGATCACGAGCGGTCCTTCCATCGTCTTATCAATGCCCGCCACCGAGCGATTGATACCTATGACCGCAGTTTCCATGGCTTCAGCATGCAGGAGCAGAGTTTCCCCGGCACTCGTCAGAACGAGCCTGCGACCCGACCGTTGAAAGAGTTTGGTCTCCAGGATCTCTTCCAGTTCATGCACGCGCCGAAACACCGTCGTGTGGTTGATCCCCAGGGACGCGGCCGCCGCAGGAAGGCTGCCGTCCCGGACTATAGCCAGAAATATTCGTATGTTATCCCAGTCTTTAATCATTGCAAAAATGCAATCCTTATATGCGATATCGCTTATTTATTATCACGCCTGCAATGCCGAAAATCAATGTGTCGGGCCCAGGAGGGCAACAACGCCTCTCTTCAATAAAAGGATATGGATATGACGAGCGCAAACAGTTTTTTAAGCAGGATTCTGAAAACAGACGGTGACGTCTCTGCAACCATTGCCCGCGTGGCTCTTGGGGTCATGATACTGCCGCATGGACTGCAAAAAACCCTGGGCTGGTTCGGGGGCTATGGATTTTCGGGGACCATGCAGTTTTTCACGGAAACGATGGGGATTCCCTGGATCCTGGCTTTGGCCGCCATACTTGCTGAATCGGTGGGTGGCCTCATGCTCATCCTGGGATTGGGAGCCCGCGTGGCGTCCGCCCTGGTTGGCATCACGCTTTTTGTTGCGGCTCTCACGAGTCATGTGCAGCATGGATTTTTTATGAACTGGTTCGGTCAGCAGAAAGGTGAAGGGATTGAATTCTTCATTCTGGCGCTTGGTCTCGCTTTGATTGTGACTCTCAAAGGCGCGGGGAAATTTTCTGCGGATCGCGCTCTGGTCAGGTCATGAAAAGAAAGCCCCCGGTTTGAGCCGGGGGAAGGCCACTCACTCGCTACAGGTCTTTTTGAGTGCCGTGCTGGCGATGGCGCCCAGGTACGAACTTCCTTCATAAGTATCTGTGAAGCTCAGGGTCGCTTCCTCGTCGGCCGCAGCCTGAGCCACTTTCGCCGTTAAATCATAGGTCACAGGAAAGATGCCATAGAAGTAGCGTGTTGGTGTCAGAGTGAACTCGCAGTTCTTCACGGACCGGCCCGTCACGTTCTTCACGCTGACATTCAGGACATTGCCGCTCTGCGTGACATCCGACAGAATCTGGAATTTCGCCGGGTTGGTTGGGCTGCCGTTCATGTCACCTGGCTCAGGTTTGGGGCTCGACACGCCGTCCAGTGGATTCGCGCGACCGGTCAGCTTTCGCGCCATGTCCACGATCAAATTATACTGTAAGGCTACACTGGTGTACTGATTACCGCCCGTGCAGCGGCGCGCGTTGTCCATGAAGGCGGTCGAGGTGATACCGGCAGTGTACCACTCACCATTTTTGCGAACGTAAAGGGGACCACCGGAATCGCCACTGCAGGCGGCTGTGCGTCCGTTGCGGACACTCAAAGCGCCGGCTCCGGTCTGACCCACGTACTGGCTGTCGACCGTGCGCAAAGTCCCAAACGAATTGGGAGTATTGTCGCTGCCGTAACCGGCCTGGCGAACGACATCACCGGGGCTCATGGCCAGCGCGGGAGGCAGAAGTTTTGCGGGTTGATAACCGGCGGGAATTTCCTGCGCGAGTTTCAGCATGGCCACATCATTGTGCGATCCGGTATAGGCGGGATTGATGCTGGCCGATGCGATCTGAATGATCTTGCGATCGCGGCCGTTGAATTGAATGCCGAAGAGCACGTAACCGCCCTGCACCGAGTTTTCATAGCAGTGCGCTGCGGTCAAGACAAGATCACGGGCGATGATCGTTCCCGTGCAGCCGCTGAGTCCAACGGTTGAAATTTTTTCCGGCCCTGTGTCCCCAGCAGAGACCACGCGACCGCCTACGATATCGAGTTCACTGTTTTGTTTGGTGCCGCACGCGCCAGCGAGAATCGTCAGAGGCAAGACAAACATGACCATCATCGGGAGTTTCAGTTTCTTCATGGTGAGGTCCTTATCAAGGGGTGGCTTTGGGGCCATGAGCAATCCCTATGCCGGGATAACGAACCGGGATTGCGCCTTGATTGGTCCGTCGAATCCTTATGTTACAGTCCTCGCACCCCACGTCCATCATCAGGATGCTGACAGCGCTGTCACCGTTTCTGACGTTTTTAAACCTGCACGCTCGCCGTTCACGCGGCCTCCCCTTCGCGTTCGACAGTCACCTGCCCCGGCGTCCCCTACACGGCAGCTCCCAGGTCGACATCTTTTACGAATGGGCGCTTTACTGTTTTCTTTTCCCGAGATATCAATCCCCATCTCGGAGTGATGGGTGAATACGGAAATATAACCAGTGATTCTTGGACACAGGAGATCCGCATGAAACAGGTTCCACTCGCAATACTGGCTCTCACCGTTGGATTCGGCGTGAGCTGCACAAAAAAGAAGCCGAACGCGGACGTCGTCATCGGCAGTGCTATCTATAAGTACGATGACACCTTCATGTCCGGCGTCCGGACTGCCATGAGCACGGCCGCCCAGGGCAAGGCCACCATTGATTTCGTCGATAGCGCCAATCAACAGCCGGTGCAGTCGGAAAAAGTTGATCTCTTCATCGCGAAAAAAGTCAGCGCCCTCGCCATCAATCCCGTGGACCGCACGGCCGCTGGCGTTTTGATCGATAAAGCCAAAGCCGCCAATATCCCCATCGTCTTCTTCAATCGCGAGCCCATGCCCGAAGACCTGAAGAAGTGGGATAAAGCATATTATGTAGGCGCGAAGGCCGAGCAGTCGGGCACTCTGTCCGGCGAGATCGTGGTGGATTACTGGAAGTCGCATCCCGAAGCCGACAAAAACAAGGACGGCGTGATTCAGTATGTGATGCTCACCGGCGAGCCGGGTCATCAGGATGCGGAACTGCGCACGCAGTATTCGGTCAAGGCGATCGAAGACGCTGGTTTGAAAACTCAGAAACTGGCCCAGGATACCGCCATGTGGGATCGCGTGCGCGGCCAGGAGAAGATGGCTGCCTTTATCGGCGCGCAAGGGGACAAGATCGAGCTGGTCATCGCCAATAACGATGACATGGCCCTGGGCGCTATCGAAGCGCTGAAAGCCGTCGGTTATTTCCGTGATAAAAAATATATGCCCGTCGTGGGTGTCGATGCCACGGCTGCGGCCATGAAGGCCCTCGAAGACGGCACGCTGCTCGGCACCGTTTTGAATGATGCGAAAAATCAGGGTCAGGCGACCTTCGCCCTGGCCTATGCCCTGGCCCAGGGCAAGACACCGGACAAGGCCAACACAGGCTACGACCTGACCGATGGCAAGTACGTGTGGATTCCCTATCAGAAGATCACCAAGGAGAATCGTCAGACCGCGATGTAATCCGGCGTGATGGTAAGCGAGAGGCATAAGGATGAGTGGATTTGTTCTGGAAATGAAAGGCATCACCAAGCTCTTTCCAGGCGTCAAAAGCCTGGATGATGTGAGCTTGAATGTAAAACCCGGCAGCGTGCATGCGCTGATGGGAGAAAACGGAGCGGGCAAATCCACTCTGATGAAATGCCTTTTTGGACTCTATCAACCGGATCGCGGCACCATCGTCTTTGATGGCAAAGCCGTCCAGATCAAGGAACCCAAACAGGCTCTCGAACGCGGCATTGCGATGATCCATCAGGAGCTGCATCCCGTGCCGGACCGCAGCGTCATGGAAAACGTCTGGCTGGGACGCTTTCCCGTGCGGCGCCTCGGGCCCTTTTCCTGGGTCTCCGATCGCAGCATGGAAGAGGCCACGACCAAACTCTTTCAGGAGCTGGATATCAGCATGGACCCGCGAGTCCGCATCGGCACTCTCTCCGTGTCGAAGATCCAGCTCATCGAAATCGCCAAGGCCGTGTCCTATCAGTCGAAGATCATCATCATGGATGAACCGACCTCATCCCTGACCGGGCCCGAGGCGGAGCGGCTGTTTGCGATCATTCGCGATCTCAAGAAGCGCGGCGTGGCGATCATCTATATTTCCCATAAGATGGAAGAAATCCTGCGCATCGCCGATGAAGTCACCATACTGCGCGATGGCCGGAAGGTCGGCACATGGCCGGCGTCGGAACTGACGATCGACACCATGATTCACAGCATGGTGGGACGATCTTTGGATCAGCGTTTCCCGCCGAAGCTCAACATTCCGAATGAAACCTATTTCGAAGTGAAAAATCTGAGCGCAGGCGCGAACGGACGTCTGCGCGATGTTTCCTTCAGCGTGAAAAAAGGGGAAATCCTGGGCATCGGCGGTCTGGTGGGCGCGCAAAGGACCGAGCTGCTCGAAACCATCTTCGGCCTGCGGCCCAAGGCCACGGGACAGTTTTTCAGTCAGGGCAAGGAAATTTTCATTCGCTCCCCAAGGGATGCGATTCAGCACGGCCTTGCGCTTCTGACCGAAGAACGGCGGGTCACCGGCATTTTCCCCACCTGGTCGGTTCTGGAGAATACCGTCATCGCCAATCAAAAGCATTATCGCGGCCCTTTCGGATTGATCAGGGACAAACCGCGGATTGCCGATACCGAACGCAGCATTCATGATCTCAGGATCAAAACCCCATCCTGGACCGCTGCGATCAAAAACCTTTCTGGCGGCAATCAGCAGAAAGTCCTGCTGGCCCGCTGGCTCCTGACGCAGCCGACCCTGCTTCTTTTGGATGAACCCACCCGGGGCATCGACGTCGGCGCGAAAGCGGAAATTTACGGAATGATCGTGGAACTGGCCAAACAGGGCAAGAGCGTGATTGTGATTTCCTCGGAAATGGCCGAATTGATCGGGCTGTCCGATCGCATTCTGGTCATGTGCGAAGGCCGTGTGGCCGGCATGATCCCCGGCCAGGGAGCCACCGAGGAGCAGATACTGCGGCTCGCGACTCAATTCAAGGAACCCGTCTGATGATGAACAGCTTTCAAAAAAGAATTCTGACCTTTCTTCTCGAAAATGCGATTTACGTCGTGCTCGTCCTTTTGGTGGCCGGTATTTCCATTCAGGACCCCAATTTTCTTTCCTTCGGCAGTCTGCGGAATATCCTTCTGAGTTCCTCGACGAAATTGATCCTGGCCCTCGGCAGCGCGATGGTGCTGATCAGCGGTGGCGTGGATCTGTCTGCGGGTCGGGTTGTGGGTTTTGCTGCGGTCCTTTCCGCCTCCATGCTGCAGATCGAGGACTATCCGCGGCGCTTTTATCCCGCGCTCAGCCAGTTGCCTCTGCTCGGTCCAATTCTTTTGGCCCTGGCTCTGGGGGCTGTGATCGGGGCTCTGAACGGACTCGCCGTGGCGAAACTCCGCATTCCGCCCTTTATCGCGACCCTTGGCAGCATGGTGATCGTTTTTGGTTTGAACCTTATTTACTTCGATCAGGAACCGAATAACTCCCAGCCCATAGGTGGTCTGCGTCCGGATTTTACCGACCTTGGATCAGGGGCTATCTTCGGCATGCCCATCATCGTCCTGATTGCAGCGGCCGTTTTCGGGATTGCGTGGATACTGTTCAATAAGACCCTGACCGGCAAGAGCATGTATGCCATCGGCGGAAATCGTGAAGCAGCGCGCGTCTCGGGCATCAATGTCGATGCCACTCTGATTCGCATCTATGCCACGGCCAGCGCCCTGGCAGCTCTGGCTGGTATTCTGGAAGCGGCGCGCTCCGGCGGGGCCAAAAGCAACTACGGTGAGATGTATGAACTCGATGCGATTGCGGCCTGCGTGGTGGGCGGTGTTTCCACCAGCGGCGGGATCGGAACCGTGCCGGGAGTCCTGGCGGGTGTTTTGATCTTCTCCGTCATCAATTACGGCCTGACCTTTATCGGCATGAATCCCAACCTTCAGTTCATCGTCAAAGGCCTGATCATTATTACAGCCGTTGCGATCGACGTGCGCAAGTATTGGCAGAGAAGCTAGGGCCTTGATCCAAAGTTGGCTTAGGCCAATGATTAAGCCGGCTGAGAGTTGGCAACGAAGCCTCAGATTCCTGGGGTCGCGGATCTAGGGAATAAGGCCCATATGGCAGCTTGCCTCCCCCTCCCAAAACAGGCGAAGGTAGCCTTGTTTTGAAAGCGGAGGCCGCGTGCCCTTTTTTGCGCAAAAATTCATACTCTTTGATGTCCAGACCACGGGCACCAATCCCGAAACCAGTGACATCATCGAAGCCGGCTGGGGCCTCTATCACGCCGGAGCGGATCCTCTGACTGTGGACTGGCAGGTCCGTCTGGTTGCACCACGGGACTCCGTGAATCTTTCCCGTCGCATTCAAAAACTGACCGGACTCGCCGCCAGCACCTGGACCGATGAGACGGCCATTTCCTACGAAGAGCTGAGCAGCCAACTCAGCAGCTTCCTGCATGAACACGCAGGTCTGCCGATCCTTGTGCATTATGCGCGCTTCAAGCGGCCTTTTCTTTTCAAAGCCCTGCATGATGCCCATGTCGAGGGTCTTGAAGGCCTTTGGAGCCTCATGAATGAACGCATGGCCTGCACCTATGAACTCGCAAGACGTATGATGCCGCATCTGAAGTCCTATAGTCTGCGGGCCGTCGCGGGTTATGCCGGCTATTCGCTCGGTGACAAGAAACGATCCCGCGATCATCTGATTGCCACGGCATATATCTGGAAATACATGGTGGCCGAGGGTTCCACCGCACACAAATCGGCCACGACCCTGCCTCTGCAGGATCCGGGTATTCGGCAAAAACGTTTGAGTCTCCCGGACGCTCCCGGCGTTTACTATTTTTTGGATCAGGCGGAGCGCATCCTTTATGTTGGGAAAGCCAGCAGTCTTAAACATCGGCTGAATTCCTATTTTCGCGGGCAAAAAACCAAGGGCAGCCGTCTGAATGAAATGCTGACGCGCGCCGTGGACTTTCGCTTTCGCGTGGTGCGGACGGAACTGGAAGCCCTGTTTTTGGAAAGTGACGAGATCAAAAGGATTGATCCTCCTTATAATCGGCTTTTAAAAACGGATGAACGACGCGTTCAAAGTTTTCGTTTGAAAGATTGGCTTTTGCCTTCGGAAAAGTTTCCCGATGCGCCCCGCTGGGCGGCGCAGCTTTGGGGCCCTCTCCTTTCCGTTTGGAATTTTCAGTGGCTGCTCTCGATCACCGGCGCTGCAGTCAAACCCGAGGCCATACCGTCCAAACGCTGGCTCGATGCTTATTTTTCCGAGGACGTGCTGGAGGATGCAAAAGGTCTCATCTTTGCCACAAGGGAACCGGATGCCGAAACCTGGCAGGACTGGGCACGGAAGGTTTGGGAAACATGGCTCGTAGAGCGCGAGCAGGAGGACGATGAGTCGCTTGAAGAGGACGAGCCCGAGGCTGAACCCCATGACGAGGATGCCGAAGCCACACCCGAAGAGGCCGCGGCCTTCATTCAGCATACGCTTCTGCATGCCCTGCGTCAGCTGCATCGGGCCCGTTGGCTCCTTCGCCTCATGGACTGCACCATCAGCTGGCAGTTTCGGGGTGGGGATGCGCCCGTTTATTATCTTCGCATGCAGGCCGGCGTTCCCACCTGGATGGATGAAGCGCCTGATCCAGGAGCTTTCTTACCACGTTCACGCTGGGAGCGTTTGCAGGAGATTGATCTTCCCACGCATGATCGTCTGACGATACTTTACAGTGAAATCCGCAAGGGGCTGAAGCGCGGGGATCAGCTTCGTCTATGTTTAAGGCCCGGCCTTGTCCTCGATCAGGACCGGCTGCGCACGCAACTTTTCTAGCAGGACCAGCATGAGCCGACTTCCCGTGGGTGTTCGTGAATTCGCCGTTCCCTTGCGAAGGGAAGGGAGTCTGACGTCCGGTTCCGGGCAAACGCTTTTGCCCTTGGACTTCGGCCAGGATATTCATCAGCGCATCCAGGACCGGCTGCGGAATGAAGACGAGCTTTTCCAGCCTGAATATCCGCTGCAGCAATCCTTCAAAGAAGGCTCCGTCACGCTTCATGTGCGGGGCCGCTGCGATGGATTTTTCAATCATGAAACGCCGCTGCTTGAGGAAATCAAGTCCACGCAGCGTTTTGATGCCTTGGATAAGGCGCTGCATGAGTCCATCGAACATCCCTATGTGCTTCAGATCAAAGTCTATGGTTACATGCATTGGCTGAAGAGCGGCAAGGTCCCCGGGCTGCAGCTGCGCCTCGTCTGCCTTCAGACCCTGAAGGAAAAAATTATTCCCGTGGCCTTCGACCCGGAACTTTTTCAGGACTGGATCAAGCAACGCTGCGAACAGATCGTGGCTGAATTCAAGCGCTTTCGAGCCATTCAAAAAAATCGGCATCATCTTTCCAAAAAGATTTTCTTTCCCTTTGCCGAGCCCAGGCCTTCCCAGACCCAGCTGATGGAAAGCGTCAGGACCGCACTGGAAAACGAAGAGCACCTTCTTTTGCAGGCGCCCACAGGCCTCGGCAAAACCGCAGGCGTCCTGGTCCCGGCGCTGACCTTCGCCCTGGCGCGCGGCAGTCCCCTCGTCTATATCGCGCCCAAGAACAGCCAGTTTCAGGCCGCCATCGACCTCGTTCGAATTTTTCATCGGCGAAGAGTGGGTCTGAAAGTCCTGGTCGTGACTGCCAAGTCCAAAGCCTGTCCTCAAGCCGAGGTCAATTGCCACGATCTGGTTTGCCCCTTTGCCAAGGACTATCACAGCAAAGTCGCCCGGCATGAGCTTACACCGCGTGATAAGAAAAAAAATCTGTGGGATCGACGTTACTTTCAAAACCTTGGAAAGCAGTTTGAAATCTGCCCTTACGAAATTTCGATGGAACGCCTGCGGGAAGCCGACCTTGTGATCTGCGATTACAATTACATCTTTTCGCCGTTCGGCAACTACCTGACCCGTTATGCGGATCCCATCCTTCCCCTGCCCGATCCTGTGCTGGTGATCGACGAGGCACACAACCTGCCGGAGCGCGTGCGCGATGCCTATTCGGTCGAAATTCGCCTGTCCACCCTGCAGCATCCATCCCTGCCGCCGGCCCTTGTGAAAAAGGCCCTGCAGCTGTTCACCTCGATTCGTCCCGTCCAGGCCGAAACGCGCGTGGATATCGACGCCAAGGCCGTGAAAAATCTTCTGGCCGAATGTTTGAAAGGCATGATCGAGCGTTGGGGTGAAGAGGGACTGCCGACGGCAGACGATCCTCTCTTCGAATTCTTCATGGCTCTGACCGCCCTGGATCAGATGCTGGAGCAGCCCCGCGATGCCGTCCCCATCCTTTACAAAAAGGAAGGTCATGACACCATCATCAAGGCTCTTTGCATTGATCCCTCGGGCTTTATTCGGCCTATCCTGGATCATTTCCGTGGCGTCGTGGCCTTCTCGGCCACGCTCAAACCCTTTGCTTTTTATCGTGATGTCTCGGGCTTTGATCCCGAGAACACGGTTTGCGTGGAATTGAGTTCGCCCTTCCCACGCGAGCATAAAAAAATCCTCATCATCCCCCAGGTGCAGACGAGCCTCCGCGAAAGGGATCGGCATTACGCCCGCATCGCCCAGATCATTCAAAAGCTTGCCGCGCTCAGGTCCGGGCCCAGCCTGGTCTTTTTTTCAAGCTATGGATTTCTGCGGCAGGTCCAATCCGAGCTACAGGCGCTGCAGCCCGACTGGACGATCTACACGCAAAACAATGCCATGGGTGCCGATGCGCTGAATGATCTTTGGGACGTCATCGACCGGAGCGAAGGCATCCTCCTGATCCTGGCCGTTCAAGGCGGCTCCCTGGCGGAAGGCATCGACTTCAAAGGCCGCGGCGTTCATAACGTTTTCATTGTCGGGCCAGCGCTGCCGACCGCGAACTTTGAACGGCAGCTGATGCAGGAATACTTCGAGAAAACCTATAAGCAGGGACGCTCTTATACCTATACCTATCCAGCGATGACCCGATCCATCCAGGCCGCAGGCCGGATCGTGCGCGATGCGAGCGAGAAAGGCGTCATCGTCCTGATGGACCCAAGATTTTTGGAAATGGACTATCAGGAAACCATGCCGGCTGATTGGTTTCAAACGAATGCGCGGGAACTCGTCTCCACCCAGATCATTCGGGACGTGAATGAGTTCTGGCGGATGCAGGATGAAGAAGCTTTTCCATTTCAAATTGAGCCAGCTGCTCCGTAAAACCCATGGCCTTCAGAAAACTCAAAGTATGCCCGGCGCGTTCATCGACATTCACCCAGGAATAGGTTTTCTGTCCAGGACTGCGAGCCATGAGTTCGCGAAGAAGAGTGGAACCAAGACCCTGACGCCGCCTGTCGCGTCTGACCCACAGCTGAGCAATGCCGCCCCGCCCGGCCCCGATGATCCCATAGCCCAGGCATTGCCCGTCGTCCCAGCTCGCCACCAGACGATAAAGATCGGGACGGCGACGAATCGTATTCCAGCCGTTTTGCCAGGAAGCCTGAAACCCATACCTGGCTTCAGCGAGGAAAGCCTCTTCCAGCCGTGGAATTTCGTCTGGTGCAACATCCCTGACGCTATGATTCCCCTGGTCGACACGGAGCTGCGGCGGGGCCTTTAAAACAAGGCATTCGAGGCGCCTTGTGATGTGAAAGTCGAGACTTTGATAAAGCTTCAGCGCTTTATCATTGCGGGTGATGACTTCCAGCACATAACTTTCAAAACCCTGGGCGTCGAGCAGTTCAAACACCTTCTGCATCATACCGCGGCTGATGCCACGTCCGCGAAAGGCAGGAATGACCCCGGTCCCGGCATCATATGCGGTCCACTTTCCATTCCACTCGTCCTTGGCATTCAGAGTCAGGCCCACCATACGTTTGCCGACGAAGGCCCCGACGCTCAGTCCATAGTCGACAGCGCGCAGTGCATTCATCTCGCGGAACATGGGTTCGGACGTGCGGATATCCACAATATAGTCGGAGAACGCTTCCAGAAAACATTGATGAACCTCATGAATCGCGGACTCTTCCAAGGTGCGATACTCCAGATTCATTTGCGCTCCATTCTGATATGGTGAACTTGCCCAATGCAGGCCTCAACCTACAATGCAGACGTCAACATGCAACAGCTTCTCAACCACCGCAACCCTGAAAGGAGCTGTGTATAATATTTCTATCATGGCACAGCTTTTCGCTTCCCTCGTAACAGGCGCGAACGGTGCAAAGGCCAGTGACAGCCGTTTGAAAGGGAAAAAAGGCGCTGATTTCGAGAAGGCTTATCTCGACGAGCAGGTCACCATGCACCAGAATAGGAGCGAGCGTCTCTTACATAAAAAGAGACGCGCCCTCCGCGCTTTCCCGCCCCTGGATTGCATATTGCATGCTCCTGCTTCAGTCCAAAAACTGAAGAGGAGTAAATGATGAACGCAACGCGCAGGTTATGGTTCAGTCTAGGCACAGTCGTCTTCCTTTCCTTTGCTGTGTTGGGATACTACGGCTGGGAAATCTATCGCCAGGCTCCACCCATTCCCAAGCAGGTGGTCACGACCGATGGCCAGCTGGTATTCACGGCTGATACGATACAAACCGGCCAGCAGGTCTGGCAAACCACCGGGGGTCAGGAACTGGGTTCCGTCTGGGGTCATGGTTCGTACCATGCTCCAGATTGGTCCGCGGATTGGCTGCATCGTGAAGCCGTGTTCATACTGAATCACTGGGCCCAGGCAAACGGCCAGGCCGATTTCGAAGCCCTCAAGGCGGATGACAAGATTCTGCTGCAAGAGCGTTTGAAACGGGAAATGCGCACCAATAGCTATGACCCCGCAACCGGGATCCTGACCATAACTCCCGAACGAGCGGCAGCGATTCAGGCCAACAGTGATTATTACAGCAGCCTGTTCACGGGCGATCCGAAGATGGCCAGCCTGCGAGAGGCCTATGCCATGAAAATGGTGACGGTGAAAGATGCCGATCGCATGGCCGCGCTGAACGCCTTTTTCTTTTGGACAGCCTGGGCCGCCGTCACAGAGCGTCCGGGACAGCCGATCACGTACACCAACAACTGGCCCGCGGATAAACTGGTGGGCAATGAACCGGCCTCCTCGCTCCTCCTTTGGACCGGCTTCAGCGTTATCCTTCTTTTAGCGGGGATCGGAGCCCTTTCCGCCTATTACGCCAGCCACAACGATGAACCGAAGGATGTGAGCGAACTGCCTCGCCAGGATCCTCTGCTTGCCCTGACGCCGACGCCCTCGATGCGGGCGACGCTTAAATATTTTTGGGTGGTCACCGCCTTGATCGTGGTGCAGATCATACTCGGCATCGTCACCGCTCATTATGGGGTGGAAGGAACGGCCCTTTATGGATTTCCCTTGGCGGAAATCCTGCCTTATTCTGTGACGCGCACCTGGCATCTGCAGCTGGGCATTTTCTGGATCGCCACGTCGTGGCTGGCGACCGGGCTGTTCGTGGCGCCTGCAGTTTCCGGCTATGAACCGAAGGGGCAAAGACTGGGCGTCAATTTCCTGTTCCTCTGTCTTCTGATCATTGTGGTCGGTTCCCTCGCCGGGCAATGGTTTGGCGTCATGCAAAAACTCGAACTGGGGACCAACTTCTGGTTTGGTCATCAGGGTTACGAATACGTGGACCTCGGCCGCTTCTGGCAAATATTCCTGGCCGTGGGTCTCTTCCTTTGGCTTTTCCTGATGACGCGCGCGATCTGGCCCGCGTTCCGCAGCGATCGTGAAGGACGACATCTCCTGGCGCTTTTTCTGATTTCATCGGCGGCAATCGCTCTTTTCTATCTGGCCGGCCTGATGTGGGGACAGCGCAGTAACCTTGCCGTTGTCGAATACTGGCGCTGGTGGGTCGTACATCTTTGGGTGGAAGGCTTCTTTGAAGTCTTCGCCACGGTTGTGATCGCCTTTCTGTTCGTCCGCATGGGTCTATTGGGTGTGCGTCTTGCGACGCAGACGGTCCTATTCTCGACCATTATTTTCCTGGCGGGCGGCATACTCGGAACCTTCCATCACCTTTATTTTTCGGGCACGCCGACAGCGGTGCTCGCCATCGGTTCGTCCTTCAGCGCGCTTGAAGTCGTGCCGCTCGTGCTGATCGGATTTGAAGCCTATCACAACCTTCGGCTCGGACGCGCGGCCCCCTGGGTTCAGGCCTATCGCTGGCCGATCTATTGCTTCATCTCCGTCGCGTTTTGGAACCTGGTCGGTGCGGGGATTTTTGGCTTTCTCATCAATCCGCCGATCGCGCTTTATTATATGCAAGGTCTTAACACCACGCCGGTGCATGGACATTCGGCCTTGTTCGGCGTTTATGGGATGCTTGGAATCGGGCTGATGCTTTTCGTTCTGAAGGGTCTGGCCGGTCGTCAGATTTGGAAGAACGGACTCATTAAGTTCTCGCTGTGGTCGATCAACATCGGCCTTGGTCTGATGATCCTTCTCAGTCCTCTGCCCATCGGTTTTCTGCAGACGCTGGCGGCCTTCGATCACGGCTACTGGTATGCGCGTTCCGCGGAATTCATGCAGACGCCGCTCCTGGATACGCTGCGTTGGTTGCGGGTGATCGGAGACACGCTCTTCGGCATTGGCATCCTGGGTCTGGCGCTTTTCGTGCTGGGTCTGAAAACGGGTTGGTCCACTCAGGTCGGCACTTCGGATTTGCCTCAGGAAGGCGTCATTCGGCCTGTTCACGTATGACTTCAGTCAGGGACCGCACCCGCGGTCCCCTTTTTTGCGCTTCAAAAGACGCGGGAAAAGGCTTAGATTCCTGCGGGGAATCCTGATCCTGGATTCACTTATGGAAAGGCAGATCGCATGACTCTTAAAACACCCTTTTCCGTGCTTGATCTGGCCATGTATCCCGAGGGCCGCACGGCTGCCGATGCCTTCGCCGCCACGCGTGATCTGGCCCAGCATGCTGAAAAATGGGGTTATCATCGTTATTGGATGGCCGAGCATCACAACCTGGAAGGCATAGCCAGCTCCGCGACAGCGGTTTTAATCGGCTATGTGGCGGCGCACACCCAAAGCATTCGGGTCGGTTCAGGCGGGATTATGCTGCCCAATCATGCGCCCCTGGTCGTCGCCGAACAGTTTGGGACGCTGGCCACGCTTTATCCTGATCGTATTGATCTGGGCCTTGGCCGCGCCCCTGGAACCGATCAGGCCACGATGCGGGCACTCAGGAAGGAAGCGGCGGCCTTTCCCGTGGATTTTGCGGATCTGATCGAGGAGCTGCTTTTCTACTTCGCACCTCCTCAACCTGGACAAAAAATCCGCGCGATCCCCGGAGCCGGTATGGACATACCGCTCTGGCTCCTGGGTTCCAGCCATTACAGTGCCCAATTGGCTGCCCGACTCGGCAGACCTTATGCCTTCGCGGGTCATTTTGCGCCGCAGGAAATGCTGCAGGCCATTCGTCTTTACCGCGCCGAATTCCGTCCTTCACGTTATCTCAAAGAGCCCAAGGTCATGGTGGGCGTTGCCGCTGTGGCCGCCGATACGGATGAAAAAGCCGAGTATCTGGCCACCAGTCTTTATCAAAGAATCCTGACTCTCATTCGCGGCAACCTGAAACCCACGCCCCCGCCGATCACCAGCATGCAGGGCCTTTGGGCTCCGCATGAAGAACAGGTCCTGCGGCAGATGACAACGACCATGATCGTAGGTGGACCCGCCCGCGTTGAAGCCGGTCTGCGGCAGCTGATCGACCGTACGGGAGCCGATGAGTTGATCATCACCTCGGATCTTTATGCGCATGAGGATCGATTGCAGTCGTTTGAGATCATGGCTGCCCTGCGTTCTCTTTAACAGCTCCACCCCCCCCGCGACGCCGTCCCCCAGGCCTTCGAGCGTTGACATCAAAATCAGGACTTCCTATGATGACATCGCTCGCGTTGGGGGTTTTTTGTGCGACCATTTTTCCTGTCTTGAATTTCCTACTCCTCTTAAGATGCGAGCTGGTAAAATGGCAAAAGCTGGAATCATCCGCTGATCGAAGCGTGAATCTCTGAATGGAAAGTCAACGCGCGGCTCGCAGAGAATGATGGAGTTGTCATGAGTTTAATCAGGTTTCCACTGTCCTGGCTTCTTTTGCTGCCCGCAGTCAGCACGATGTCCTATGCGAAGGATGAGGCCGTGCGTGGAGACGACGTCGAGCTTCAGATGGCGCAGGAATCCAATGAAGCGATCAATGCCGCCGGGACCACTCAGGATGCTCAGGGACAGCAAATTCCCGGCTATTACGATGGCCAGAATACGCAGAATCCTCGTGGCAATCAGGGGCAAGGAAGCGATCAGGAGCAGCAGCGTTTACAGGAAACCCAGCAGGGTCAGCGGCCCCAGCAAGGTCAACGCACGCAGCAGGACCAGTTTCAGCCGCGTCAACCGCAAGGCCAGGATGCGGATTATCAGCAGCGTTTGATGCAGGGTCAGGGGACGCAGACTCAGCAAAGGTTCATGCAAGGACAGGGGACGCAGGGTCAGCGCTCCGGTCAAGGCAATCCTCAGGGTCAGGACCCTCAGTATCAGGAGCGTCAGGGCACCCAAACGCAAACTCAAGGCCAGCGAAATCCCGCCTCCCTTCAAAATCAGCCGAACCCGCAGTCCAGCACGGACCCATCGGAAACCGTGCAGGGTCAAGGTCAGGGTGCCGCTCCGGCCGCAAATACACAAGGCCAAAGAGGTCAGGGAACTCCGGTTCAGCCCGGATCCGGTCAGGTCCAGGACCAGCTCCCCCCCGAACCGCCGCAGGTGAAGCTTCCGAAAAAACCTCGGGTGTTCCCCACGCCGACCCCAACGCCGACTTCGACCTTTACGCCAGCGCCGGCACCCAGCCCGATACCGGAACCCACGACGAGGCCTCAGCCTTCGGGTCCGAAAACCAGTGAGCAACGATCCTACGAATCCGCCATGCAGACTCGATGGAAAACGGCCGCTGATGAAATCGCTCTGCTCAAGTCCCGTGGCGAAAGCCTCCAGGGCAAGAAAGGCAAGGCCTTTCGCGAATCTCTGCGCACTGCATCGGGCAACCGTTCCATGGCACGAACCAAACTCAATCAACTCGTTCGCGGCTCGTCCGCCGACTTTGATAAACTCAAAACCGGCGTTGAACGTGCCTTTGCAGACCTCGACACCTCCATCGCCCGAGTCCGTTCCTATTTCGACGAGCCACCACCCCCTTAACGCCGTCAATGTTCACAAGATGCCCGCCGCCCGACCTACAGTCACGTGGGAATAGCGCTGGCCGGCAGGCCTTTTTCGTGGCGGCTTTGGAGCGCAGTTGTTAAATTCGCGGCTCAAGATGAGGTGTGAATATGACTACAGTTGCCAAAAAATTGCCCAAAGTTGCCTATCTTTGCATGGAATATGCTCTTAAGTCCCACATCAAAACTTATGCCGGTGGTCTTGGAATCCTGGCTGGGGACTATCTGAAGGGCGCCAAGGAACAAAACCTTCCGATCGTCGGCGTCGGCATCAAATGGAAGCAAGGTTACACGGGCCAGAAGATTACTGGCGATGGCCGCGTGATGGACTCCTATCAAAACTATCCCTACGACGGCCTCGAAGACACCGGCAAAACCGTGAAGGTCCAGGTCCGCAAGCGCGATATCACCTGCCGCATCTGGCGCGCGGTGGGTCACGGCGTCAGTGAACTCATCCTTCTCGATACCGATCATCCCGCCAACGGTGATGCGTGGATCACAGGTCAGCTCTATGGCTGGTTCGGTGAAGAACGCGTGGCCCAGGAAATCGTGCTCGGCGTGGGTGGCGTGCGCGCCCTGCAGGCTCTCGGCATCGAACCCGATGTCTATCACTTCAACGAAGGCCATGCGGTCCTCGCGGCCCTGGAACTCATTCGTCAAAAGCGCGAAGCGGGCATGACCCTGGCCCAGGCCAAGGTCGCGACGCGTAAGCAGGTGGTCTTCACCACGCATACCCCGATCAAGGAAGGCAACGAATCGCATCCGCATGAACTTCTGCAGTATATGGGCGCCAACCTCGGCCTCAGCGTGGAAGAAATGCATGAGATCGGCAGCACGCCCTTCAACATGACGATCGCCGCTCTGAATCTTTCCCGCGATGCCAACGCCGTTGCCGAACTTCATGGCGAAACCGCACGCAAGATGTGGGAAGGCGTGGATCTCGGCCCGAAAATCACCGCAGTCACCAACGGCATCCACCGCGGCACCTGGGTTGATCCCCGCATGGATCAGGTGAAGGCAAATCCCGACAAACTGTGGGATCTTCACATGGAACTCAAGCGCGATCTTATTCAGTTCGTCCACAAAAGAACGGGCAAAAAACTCGCGGACGACAAACTCCTGATCGGTTTCGCCCGTCGCGCCGCCCCATACAAGCGCTCGAACCTGATCTTCGACTGCGGTCCTGAGGTTCTGAAAGCCCTGGAAAAAGGCCAGTTCCAGATCGTCTTCTCGGGCAAAGCGCATCCCCTGGATGATACCGGCAAAGGCATCGTCCAGCAGATCGTCAAATACAGCCGTGAAATGCCTGAAAACGTCGTCTTCCTGGAAGACTACGATATGGATATCGGTGCCGCCCTCACCCGCGGTTCGGATGTGTGGCTCAACAACCCACGCCGGCCTTTGGAAGCCTGCGGCACATCCGGCATGAAAGCTGCGATGAACGGCGTCCTGAATCTCTCGATTCTCGATGGCTGGTGGCCGGAAGCCTGTGAGCACGGCGTGAACGGTTGGGCGATCGGTGATGATGTGGTCCCTGCGACGGTCGCCGAACAGGATAAACGCGATGCCGAATTCCTGGCCTCGGTCCTTCTGAAGGAAGTCATCCCCACCTATTATAACGATCACAAAAAATGGGTGAAGATGATGCAGGCCAGCATCGAAAGCATCACAACGCGTTTCAGCGTGGAAACCATGCTGAAAGACTATTACGAAAAACTCTACAGTCCCGCAAAATAATCCAGGAAAATCAGGCCGGGTCCGCCCGGTCTGCGACCGTCCCGCGGTGAGATGAAATCAAGCTCAGTCCCTGCCCTTCCGCTCGCGTTCATCGTAATACGATTGATCCTTCCAACCGAGCTGCAGGCTTTCCACATGCAGCCACGCGATCTCCTCTTTTTCATTCTGCCCGGCCGGACGAAAGACGAGCTTCGCCTCGGGATGGAGTGGATACATTGTCCGCTTCCCCGACCAGTCCGTTACGTGCAGTTTAGCCTTGAAAAAAAGTCCTGGAACTATCCTTCGCCAGATCATGGCCCGCGCCTTGCGGATATATTTTCGCTGCAGGGCCGAGGCCTTCACGTCCGGCACGGCCATATATTCAAGATCGCCAAAGACCACCCGTCCCCCATGGAGTTCGAGGCGATCCCAGGTGGGAAGTTCATCGAGCGTCGACACAAGCTGCTCGAAGGGAAAGTCCCGCGCCGGTTTTTTCTGCCAGAAGTACCGCTTCGCCTGCCCGCACTTCAAAAGGGCGCTCGCCATCAGATTGTTCAGCTCCACCACCTCGTCACAGGCTTTGAGGCTCTTATCCAGATTCATCTGCGCATTGGTCAGCAGCACCAGGGAATGCATGGCAGCGGCCGGCACAGCAATATTCCTGCGCTTCAGCCAGTGCCGCAGCGAAGCCACTTTCTCGGCATTCAAAGGCACCGGATCGACCAGCACCTTCTGCTCCTGCCCGCGCTCCTGCAGCCACTTCCCTTTTTGCCTTGAAAGGCGGCCACCCCAGTGTTTGACTTCGATGGCCAGGATACCGACTTCACTCACCAGCAGAAGATCAATCTCATATTTGCCCGACCCCTGGGCCTTGGGCACACGCAAGGACTGATAAATTTCAGCCTTGCCATTCAATTTCTTCAGAACGCGATCCAGCTCCGAAACAGCCAGCTGCTCGCCATGACTTCCCGCCTGATCACTGGCGATCATGGAAAATCGAATTTGAGCTTTGCGCAGCCACTTTATTTTTTCCGCCAGCATGAGCACCCTTTCCCAAGGGCCGTAAGGGCCCCGGCTTTTCCTTGCAAAGCTTTTTCCTTTGAAAACCATCTTAATCTTAAGCACTTGCAAAGGGAAGCCTGACCAAGGTTCAGCCAGAGTTCAAAAGTTTTTGGCTGGAACGAAAATTTCCCCATTTTTCGGCCGAATCCTCTGCACCTGAATTCAAACCCCGGGAATTTCATGACTTTTTGGTAAAGCTCATGCGGCCGCATCCGATAGAAGAGGCAGATCAATCAGGGAAGGAAGAAGCCCTTGGCCTTTGGTGCGAAAAAAACTTCAGAGCAGTTGATACTGGAAAGCGACAAAGCTGACCTCTCCAAAGCCGGCTATAGTTCTGATCTTAGCTATACCGCCCTTGATGAAGAGACGGAAACCTTCACGGTCACCGTCGATCGCGTGCACTTCAGAAAACCCCTTGAGATCGTGCTCGCCGTCCTGGAAGCCAATGGTTTTGCCACCAACTTTGAAAATCTCTGCTCCTGTTTTGATACCATGGTGCATAGCGTGCGGATTCGGGCGTCGGAGCGTTCCGGCGATGAAACGGTTACAGCCCGGAGTTTTATTCCCTGTCTCAGCTTTCAGCTTCCCTCGAAAAATCGCGTGGGCTTTCTCCTCAAAAAATTCTATACCGAAATCGAAGCCTATGAACTCGACATCGCACGTCTGCGGGCCGGGGACCAG
>NZ_DASTAT010000144.1 GCF_035712445.1 Oligoflexus sp.
GTTACTTTCTCAGACTTGCTGACAGAGTTTAGGCGGGAACTGCTGGAAAAAGTCGAATTTGCAATGGACGGACCACGACTGCATTTTGATAAATCAACAATAATATCGACAGCCGTGGCCTAGTTTTGTCCAAACTTGAGGGAACTCGATTGAGTTCCTGATACTCTGCGAGAGTGAGTGGTCGAAGCGCTTGCCTTTGGGGGGTATATTGTCATGCAAACCTCTGCCTTCAAACTTCGTTCTGGTTCCATGTCAGGTTTACTTTGGGAGTTTATGAAGCCTGGCACTACACTCTTCCAAGGGCTGCGCTGCGGTCGAATGTTAAGCGGAATATTTTTCCTTCTCATCACTTTTCATTTTGCCATGGTGGCTCTGAGTGGCGTCGGATATCATTGGCAAAGACTGGGAAAAACATCGGATTGGTTGCAATACTACCGCGAAGCGTCCGGGGCGAATTACCAGTACGCATTTTTTTCGCCAGGCATTAAATCCCAAATTAGGGCGCGCTTTACAATCAAAGATGTGCATGGTGTGACCCAAAACGTCGAAATGCTAAGCCCCGACAACCGTGAAGCCAATCTCCGCATCAGCTCTATCTACAACCTCTTTGTCCTGCAATGGCGCGAAGAATCGCCAGGTATCATGCGTCGCCGCATCGCAGCTTCATTGGCGGGAACCATCTTCGGACGGTACCCCGAGGCCGAGACCGTAGCGGTTGCGATTGATGAGTATCGACCGCATAGCCTCAAAAATTTCGGGACCCAGCCTCCACCAGAATGGAAGCAGATTTATGAAGTTGAATTTTCCAAGGCGGGAAAGGTGGAATAGCATGAAAGGAAGGGCCCACGTCGCAAACGCGCTCGATCAGCCACAAGTATGGGCGGCGCTCAAACTCAAGATGCGGGAGTTTTTTTTCAAACCTGCCACAGCTCGACCTTTGGCAGCAGTGCGGATCGGCATTACGGCGTTACTTCTTATTCAAGCCGTGGTTCTGCGTGACTGGATGTTTCCATTTCTTTCGAGTGACGGCTTCATTCAAAAACCGGTCGCTGATGCCCTATGGACTTCCGCACTCCCGAATATACCCAACATCACCTGGCTAATGCAATGGCTCCTGCCATTTTCCGAACCGACCTCGATTGTTATTGTTTCCGTCAGCTATCTTATTTCCCTTATCTTTCTCGCTTCGGGACTTTATACACGATTGTTCAGTGTGCTCACGTGGTTTTTCCATTGGACCATCTACAATTCGGCGTTTACACTTCACTACGGAGTGGACATGTATGCCCACGTTTTTCTGTTCTACCTTATGTTTACCCGTTCGGGAGACTGCTGGTCGGTGGATGCCTGGCGCCGGAGTGAACCCGCAGAACCTTCAGCTGTCAACCGATTGGGATTGCGGGCCATGCAGATTCAACTGGCCATGAGTTATCTGGCGACAGGGCTTTGGAAAGCGCAGAGTGAACAATGGTGGAACGGCGACCTTATATGGAGAGCTCTGACTCTTCCCCTTTATCAGCACTTTGATTTCACTCGGCTGGGCCACTGGCCTTTCTTCTTCATCTTTGCTGGCTGGATGACCCTCCTCTTTGAAATAGGCTATATCATCTTCATTTGGCCACGATTCACGCGCTGGATCTGGATCGCTGGCATCATGGGTATGCACGTGGGAATCGCTCTCTTCCTCGGCCTTGAGTTTTTTGGCGTTATCATGTGTATTTTAACGGGCGCGCTCTTCGGTATTTCGCCTGAGCCCGGTCAGATCCTGGCTGAAGGCGTCCCGTCTGCTCCCTTTGCGATGTGGACGAAAGCTCGAAATGGGAGTTAACTTTTTTTCCACCATCTTCTTTTACGAGGGTACAAAACATGCGTTTCCTCAACCTGCTCCTTTTCAATACGCTTCTTCTGTCAAGTCCCACTTTCGCTCAGAAAAACTCTGAAAATCAGTACGTGTCGGACGTCTTTGCAATCACATCCATGGTGAACGAAACCGAGGACCAATTTTTCGGAATATGGTGTCCGGAGATTGACGCCACTATTAGGAATGTCAGCACGTATGCGCCGCAGATGCAGGATAAGGAACTGAGATCCCGCGCCGAACAAAGGTTTCTGCCCTTCGTAAAATTGATCTTTCGTAAATCCTGTCGACCTTATGGAGCTGCAGGAGCATTCGAGGATTATGAGCGTGATAGTATCGCGGCGACTCCTGCCGGTCCCTATCTGAGCGAATCAGCTTTGCTTCAGGCTCTTGTCACCTTCAACAAAGCCGAGGTCGATGCGCTTGTGAAGACGTGGAATGAAGAGCGTCGTCAGCAGGGTCTGGGGGACGTAATAGCGGCTGACTATCCGAATTCCGTTGTGGGGGGTATTTCCTCCCTTCTTTTCATTCCCGGTTGGCCCGGTCGGCCTCAGCTGAATCAATGGGTGCAGGTACAGCGAACTCTGGAATCCATGCTTTTCATTTCTCTTGAGCCTTCAGGGAGCGGCTATGCGAGTTATCTGCGAGCGTCCAGGCTCCAGCCTAAAAAAGAGAAGTTCCTTATCGAGCCGGGTCTGTCCAACCTCGATGCCAACTGCTTCGGTTGTCACTACAGCGGCAAGCCTCTGCGATTGCCTGCTCTGGACGATCCTGAACAGGCCGCCCGAGTGAAAATGATTAATGATGCCAGAAAACTTTATCCCGCGCGGACGCATCACCCCATTTATAATCCGCCGGAAAATATCCCTGGCATGGGAACCTCAGGCACCCTCACCATGGAGCGGGCGAGCCTGTTTGCAGGAAGACCCGTGACAGCGGACGAGCTGACTCTGCTCAATCAAAATACCCGGTGTAACAGCTGTCATAACGGTTCTTTTCAAAATCCCATACACGACACCATTGCCGGTGTCATCACGATTTATCTACACAATGGCTTCATGCCGCCCGGACTTGCAAAACCCTTGGATGATAGCTCACGACAGCTGGTAGAGAAAGTCCTGGCCGCCTCCTATCGGGAGACCCTGCGGGATTATTTTTTGCCTCCGGTGACCTCAGGTGACAGCCCTGACCAGACTCCTCAGCAATAAGCACAGAGTCAGGTTCTGAAGTGTTGAATGTCCGTGTCGCTTTAAAAGTCCAGTACGCATCACGAAATCAAGTCATCCGAATGAAATCGGTGACTCGTAGAAATTATGTCTTGAAAATGACGCCGCAGAATCAACAGCATCATAATGTGAACTTTCGATTCCTATTGCGTAAGACGTGGAATGGTCCTGCCGCATTGAATATACGGCACCCAACCCGGTGGATGCCAGATTTTCAGGACCGAACATGACGTTTGCTATCAGTCTCATCGTTCGCCTATGGTATTTCGCACACTGTAAAATCAAACCCCGAAAAAAGAAAATTAATACTCTGCGCTCGCTTTAGAAGAGCGGGATCTGAAATCAACTTCAGAATACGCTCCATATAAAGAATCTCATGCCCACCGATCCGAATGTAATGCTGCAGAAACGTCTCCCTCTGCCGCGGACTCACCGGGGCCTTCACCACACTTTCCCAAGCCTCAATGATGCGATCGACTTCTTCTTTCAAC